>NZ_JBFTQY010000057.1:0-43414 GCF_056399245.1 Rhizobium sp. 01N447_2 | reverse complement strand
GGCGTATCCCGTTTCGCATGCACGTCAGCTACAACGAGAACATCTCCCCCTTTCTCGACGCTCTGGAGAAGGTGAACGAAACGACCCCGCTCGATGGCCWGAAATGGAGTCTCGAGCACGCTGAGACCATTAGCCCGCAGAACATTGAGCGGGTGAAAAAGCTGGGTGGCGGAATTGCCCTGGACGCCAAAATGGCGCTGCACGGCGATGGTTTCATCAGGACATACGGCCGCGAGAAGGCGTTGGAGACGCCGCGTCTGCGCATGCTCGTCGATAGCGGCATGCCGCTGGCCATGACCACCGACGCCTTCCGGGCGGCCACGTTCAACCCTTGGGTGGCTGTAAGTTGGATGGTATCTGGCAAGTCTGTGTCCGGATCCGAAATTCTTGCCGAGGACAATCGCCTATCCCGCACCGAGGCGCTGAAACTTTTTACCAATGGTGCAGCGTGGTTCATGAATACAGAATCCGAAATGGGCGTAATCGCCCCCGGATACCTGGCGGACTTTGTTGTGCTCGACAGGGATTACTTCACCGTGTCGGAAGATCAGATCAAATCCATCTCTTCTGTGCTCACTATCATGGACGGAGAGGTCGTGTTTGGTGCGCAGGACTATAGCGCTCTATCGCCAAAACTGCCCGAGATCCTTCCGGCTTGGTCACCCATAAAATACTTCGGCAGCTATCATGGGGAAAAATGAACCCAGCTGACAGGTTCTCCCCGCTTTCCCAACAGTTCCGTTGCAGAAGCCCGTTGGACTCCGGTTTCGCCGCCTGGCCGTACCCTGCTGCGGCGGAAGCACCATCGCCTATATGTGGGAACAGCAGCTGCTCAACACCCGAGTGCCGACGATCACGAGCGCGCACTGATTAAAAGTAGGGTTGATGAGACCTCGGACGAGGCATCTCGAAGAGCCACGTTGGTTCCAGCCTCGTCATCTCGTCTCAAACGCCTCGTGCTTCGCCGTGCCAGTGGCGGACGGCGGCGATCACCCATGAAAAAAAATAACACAGGATGTGGCTATGGGCCGAAGGCTGAATGGCAAGCAGATGATCGACCGACAAAGATGCGTCACCTCGCGTCTTTCAATAGCGCTCAGTCTTCGGTCCGTATCCAAGGCGCGGTCACTCCTGCTTTCGCTTGCCGCTCTTGCCTTTGCTCAATGGGACGACCGGTCAGCCCTGGCAGCGGATGATTTTCTCTTGGAGCAGGAGAGGCCCTCGATAAAAGCCGACCGGTCGCAGGAGGACTGGTCGCTTCTTGCGGATCCGAAACTGCGGACTCAGCCACTGGATAGTCTCAAATACATTCCGTTGTTTCCCTCCAATCCCGACAGCTACATCTCGTTAGGGCTCAATCTACGCGAAATCTTCGAAGTCAGTGATGCGCCGGCTTTCGGAACCGTGCCGGCGAACCCCAGAGATTCCTATTGGTTACAGCGCGCGCAGTTCCACATCGACGCTCACCTGAATGAAAACTGGCAACTGTTCACGCAGTTCGAGGATGTGCGTGCCTTCGACAAGACGGTGGTCGGCCCCAACGACGCAAACCGATTTGACCTTCGGCTGGCATTCATCGGCTACACGCAGGAGACTGACGCGGGAACGTTCAGGGCAAGGGTCGGTCGCCAAGACTTCGCGTTCGACCTGGAGCGGTTCGTATCGGTGCGCGATGGGCCGAATGTCCGCCAGTCTTTCGATGCGGTCTGGGCCGGGTGGGAGACGGATGCATGGCGCTTCTACGGTCTTGCCAGCCAGCCTGTTCAGTATCGGGATGACCACCCTTTCGACGATCGATCAAACGGCGACGTGCTGTTCAGCGGGGTCCGCGTCGAGCGGCAGCTCTCGCCGACGATCGAGGCATCCGCCTATTACGCACTTTATCAGCGCAAGGATGCCACTTTTCTCACCGCGTCGGGGGAGGAGGACAGGCACGTGCTTGATATCCGATCGGCCGGCAAATATGCCGGTTTCGACTGGGATGCGGAAGCGATGGGACAGGTCGGGAAGGTCGGTTCGGCCGATATCTTGGCCTGGGCGCTGGGAGCGAGAACCGGCTATACCTTCCAGAATGTAAGCTGGTCGCCGCGGATCGGTCTGCAGTTCGACGTGGCGTCGGGCGACCGTGATGCGGGCGACGGCACGCTTGGCACCTTCAATCCACTGTTTCCAAACGGGTTCTATTTCTCACTCGGCGGTCATACCGGATACGTCAACCTCATTCACCTCAAACCGTCGATTACCGTTCAGCCGACAGAAGACCTGATCCTGATGGCCGGGGTCGGACTGCTCTGGAGACAGACGACACAGGACGCCGTCTACACCCTGCCAAGCGTTCCCGTCGCTGGCACGGCGGGTAACGGGCCGGCATGGACCGGAGCTTATGGGCAGGTCAAGGCGGACTACCGCTTCAATCCCAATCTCACGGGGTCGCTGGAGGCTGTCCATTACCAGGTCGGCTCGGCGCTTCGCAACGCCGGAGGCCGTGACAGCAACTACTTTCGAGCGGAATTGAAATTCTCATGGTAGCAGATGCACCAATGCCGGCCTTTCGCCTTGCGAAAGAGTCCTGATCCCAGCGCATCGGCCCGAAAATCGGAATCGATGTTCGGAAAGCACGATGCGCGGATTGAAAGTGTTGGAGCGTCCTTTGTGCGTCCAAAAGGACGCACCACGCTCTAATCTCGGGCGTGCATTAATGCCTGTCGCAAAGTTTGAACGAACAAACGCGTTGCTGCCGCATTTCTCTCTTATCCGGGGCGAGTGCCACCTGAGGAGAATGCCATGAAGAGAGTTATTAGCAGCCTGTTGATCGCGACGGCCCTTGTTGGATCGGCTATTCAGCCTGCTGCCGCCCGCGATCACCATCATCACGATAATACCGGCCGAGCCATCGCCGGCGGCGTTGCCGCAGGCGTCGTCGGCGGGCTGATTGGAGGCGCAATCGCCAATAGCGGTCCTCGCTATGTCGATGGCCCTCGCTATGTCGAACCCGCGCCGAGATGCTGGTATGAAGACCGCGATGTCCGTAATCGCTACGACGGCGGTTATCATACCGAAACCGTGCGGGTCTGCGAGTAGCGGGTTCAAACCGGGACCATTTGTGGTCGCCGCTGATTTTCGTCCTTCCACCGAGGCTCCATCCGGCAGCCTCGGTTTTTCTTTGTGACGACCATTGTCCCGCCTCGGGCCATTGCGGTTCGTTCGCAGTCATTCTGCGTAGCAAAATTTCTGACTGCCATGCGGCTGCCTGTCATCCGGCTGTTAGAGACGACCAATAGCTGAAGCCGATGAATGATGGTCCAGTGAATGGCGGCAAGACGCCAAAGAAAGAACGCATGCGCTTCGTCAGCGCCGAGCAGGTGGCGCAATTGGCGGGGTTTCGCGCTCCGCCGTGTCGCGCACCTTCACGCCGGGTGCCAGCGTGGCGCCTGCAACGCGCGAAAAGGTGCTGCAGGCGGCGCAAGAACTCGGCTACCACGTCAACGACCTGGCGCGCGGCGTGCTTGCCAATCAGAGCCGCCTGGTCGGCATCGTCGCGACCCGGCCGGAGGTGGGTTTTCGCGCGCATCTGGCGGCAGCGCTTGCCAAATGCCTGATCAAACGCGGCAGCATCCCGATCCTCATCAATACCGGCCAGACGGAAGCCGAGCTGCTCGCCGCCCAGAAAATGCTGATCGGCCACCGTGCCGAGGCGATCATCATCCTGTCCGGCTCGCCGCCGGCAAGTTTCTTCGAACTCGCGCAGCGAAATGGCCAGCCGCTCGTCGTGATCGGCCGTTCGGAACCCGACGCCGACCATGTGCGCGCCGGCAACTCCGAGGCCTCCCGCAAGGCGGCGACGGCCTTTTACGAAAGCGGCAGACGGCGGCTGGCGGTCATCGGCTCCAACACGGGAACGCCCAGCATCGTCGAGCGCGAAAGCGCCTTCCTGTCGACGGCCGAGTCGCTCGGTGTATCCGTCGTCGTCGGGCGCGGCGGCGATTCCGACTATGATGGCGGCGTTACCGCCGCACGCGCGCTCTTCTCGGAGGCAATAAAGCCCGACGCCGTTTTCTGCGCCAACGACCAGATCGCCTTCGGACTGATGGATGTCTTGCGCCTGGAAACGCAGCTGCGCATCCCTGAGGATGTCGCCGTCATCGGCTTTGACGACGTGCCGGAATCCTCCTGGCTGAGCTACCGGCTGACAACCTTCCGCCAGGATCCGCTGACCATGGCGCAGCGCGCCGTCGAGCTGATGGAACGGCGGCTTGAAAATCCTGATGCGCCTCCAGGTTACGAACGCGTCATTCCGGAGCTCGTCATCCGCCAGAGCTTCAGACCCTAATCCCTCCCCCGGCTTTTCGCAGGCGCCATCCTGTGGCAAGAAAGGATAAACGCGATCCGGTGGGGAGGAAAATCGTCGAACATGAAGGGCATCCGCCAGCTCGCCGAGCATCTCGACATTTCGATCGGAACGGTGTCCCGTGCGCTGAACGGCAAGCCCGACGTCAACGAGGAAACGCGCCGGCGCGTGCTCGCCGCCGCCGAGGAGCTCGGTTACGTCGCCAACCAGTCGGGCCGCAGCCTTCGCCAGGGCACGACCAACGTCATCGGGCTGATGCTCGAGGTGAGCCGCGAGACGGTCGAAAACAGCGACGATTTCTTCCTTGGCGTCACCGACGGGCTGCAGAGGGTCTTTTCCCGCCACAAGCTCGATCTCGTCATGCTGCCCTGCCCCGATGACGAGGACCCGCACGAATATCTGAAGCGCATGGTGGCGCGCCGGCTTGTCGACGCGCTGATCATCTCTGCGACACGACGCACCGATAGGCGCATCGAGCTTCTGGAAAAGGCCCGCATCCCCTTTGTGGCGCTTGGCCGCAGCGCGTCGGGCGGCAGCTACACCTGGATGGATCTCGATTTCGAGGGCGTGGCGACGCGCGGCGTCGACCGGCTGGTCGCCAAAGGCCATCGGCGGATCGCCGTGGCTGTCCCCTCCTCCGACATCAATCTCGGCTACCTCTTCCTCGACGCCTACCGCCAGGCACTGCAACGGCACGGCATCCCCTTCGACCCGGCCCTCGTCATCCGTGTCAAGTCGAGCGAACAGGGCGGTTATCAGGCCGGCCATGAATTGCTGATGATCGAAGAGCGGCCGACCGCGATCATCCTGATCCACGAACTGATGGCGATCGGGCTTTACCGCCGGCTTGCCGAGGCCGGCGTCGTGCCCGGCCGTGACCTCGCCGTCGTCGGTTTCCGCGAGGAGCCGCGCACGCTTTTCCTGCAGCCGACGCTGACCTCCTTCCGCATGTCGCTGCGCGATCTCGGCGCGCAGCTCGGCGAAACCCTGCTCGCCACCATGCCGGCCTATGCCGATCATTATCCGCAGGGCGCCCGCAATAGGATCTGGCCGCTGGAACTCGTTCCAGGCGAAAGCGACGCTTTCACGCTCAATCAAAGAAATCGAGCATGATATCGTCCGAAAACCGTCAAGCATGATCAGCACCGGCGCTACTTACCAGATCCCAATGGATGTATCGCATCCTGCTACCTACGCCGGATACTTAGCCATCACCCCAGCTGCGGCTTGCTGCAAAGGCGACTTCAGCTTCGGGGCGTGCGGCGCTGCTGGTCGCAAGGCTGTCGCGTTGCCTTTTCGGCAATCAAAACATCGAAAATCAGCGCTTTTTCGCAACGCCGTCCTTTGCCATATTCGTCTCAAGCGAAGAGTGAGGTACCGCCGGATGGCCTATGTCATTACCGATCCCTGTATCGACGTTAAGGATGGCGATTGCACGGTCGCCTGTCCCGTGGACTGCATCTACGAAGGCGGACGGATGTTCTACATACACCCAGGCGAGTGCATCAATTGCGGTCTCTGCCTGTCGGTCTGTCCGGTCGATGCAATTTCATGGGACGAGGAAATTCCGCAGGGCCGAGTTCAGTTCAAAGCCGTCAATCAGGACTTTTTCGGCCCCGACGTCACCAACTGGGGCTCGCCCGGCGGATGGGACAAAAACCATACGACCAATCGCGATCACCCGCTCGTCGCCGCCTATGAAAGAGCCTGATCAAGACGGGCCTCGTAATCGAGAACGGAAGTCGACATGACAGCAGCAAAGATCGGTGGCGTCGTCGCAGCCGTACCGACCCCCTTCACCGAAAACAGAACCGTCGACGTGGATGCTTTCCTTGAGCACGGCCGCTGGTGCCTGGCGGAAGGATGCGATCTTCTCAATGTGCTGGGAACGACGGGCGAGGCCAACGCGCTCTCCTCCGTGCAAAGAAGCGCGCTCATGGTCGCCGCCGCAAAGGGCCTCGACGGCGGCAGGATGATGGTGGGCACCGGAACGCCCGATCTTGAAACGACGATCGCCTTGACACGGCAGGCTTATGAGCTGGGTTATGCCGCCGCGCTCGTCCTGCCGCCTTACTACTACAAGCCGGTCCCGGATGAAGGGCTTTTTGCCTGGTTCGATCAGCTCATTCGAGGGACAGCCGAAACGCCTGTTGGCCTCTATCTCTACAATTTCCCGCAGCTGACAGGCATCGAGTTCTCCCCTGCCCTGGCAGCAAAACTCATCCAAATGTTTCCCGAGCGCATCTGCGGCGCAAAGGATAGTTCAGGCAATCTGGACTATGCCCGCAAGCTCGCACGAATTCCCGGCTTTGCCGTCTTCCCGAGCAACGAGGCAGCTCTTGCCGAGGCGGAAAAGGATAATTTCGCCGGCTGCATTTCGGCAACCGTCAATATCGACCCGCAATCCTCGGCACGGCTTTGGAAGAACCAGAGCGATCAGGCGACCCTCGATAGGGTCAGAAACCTCAGACAGGCAATCGCCGCTCACCCGCTCATTCCGGCGGTTAAATATCTCGTCGGCAAACGGACGGGGCATGCGGTATGGGGCAATGTATTGCCACCGAACCTGAAAGTCGCTGAAGCGGCAAGCCTGGACGCGCTGGACACGATCGCCGCCGAGTTGACGAGCGCAGGCTAGGTACCCGACCTTCTCACCACCGCGAGTAGTAGCTTCGGATTGCAGCCGACAGACTCCCGGCAAGCTGCCGTTCGCGCCGGAGGCGGGGCAAATCGGCCCTTGCCTGCTCGCGCAGTTCCCGCCGCGCTCCATCAAAATCGACGGTGGTCAAACGACCGTCCCACATGATCTCGCGCCCATCGACGAATAGCCCCTTGGCCTGGGCTGATGTCATGCGGGTCAACAGCACCTCGGCCTCATCGATATCGTCAAACAGGCTGTCAGCCGTCAGGGCATCATAATCGATCACCACGAAATCCTGGCCGGGCGGTGCGTTGAGCACCTTGGCACCAATGTGAATGGCGGCATCGAAAATCTGGTCGGCGGTGAACCGGCGATTGAGCTCGCGTCCGCCATGCAGAAGGTGGATAAGCCGCATTTCGCGCCAGAGATCCTGATCGTCGTCAAAGCCTGACCCGTCGAGGCCAATGGCAAGAGCCGGCCCTTTCTCTGCCACGAGCGAAATCGGCGCAATGCCGGAGCGCAGGCGCAGATTGGCCGAGGGATTGCTGACGAGCTGCACGCCCCTTTCCGCCAGAAGCTCGCATTCCGCCGGCTGCAACTGCACGCCATGGGCAACCGCCAGCCGCGACGACAGGAAACCGATTTCGTCGAGGTAGCGGACGATGCCTTGCGGAAAGCGGCGATCCAGCCATTGCCGCTGCCGGGGGCTTTCCAGAAGATGCATGTGGATGCGCCGGCCGTTGGCTGCAGATGCTTCGGCGATCGCCTCCAGCAGGGCGTTGGAACACCATTGTGGACCGACCGGCCCGTACTGAATATCGACCATCGGATTGGAATTTGTCGCCGCCACCGCGTCGACGGCGGCGATCTGTTCGGCGACCGGCGCATAGGCCGGGATGCTCGGCGACAGAGCCTGCCAGTCGTCCTCGCTCAGCAATGGCTTCAACTTCTCCGGCCCGCCGCCATAGGCCCAAGGGTCGAAATCGAGCAGCGGGCAGGACAATCCCAGGCGAATGCCGACGTCCCCCGCGGCGCGGATGACGGCGGCTGCTTCATCGCCGAGCCGATTGATATTCAGCGAGTTGTGGCAATGCATCGTCGCGCCCACACCGGTTTGCGCCAGGCGCGCGAACGCCACCAGCGCTTCCAGATAGGCATCGGTTCGCGGCCGCAGGCGCATGCCCGGTATCCAGACCTCGAGAGCATCGTCGACGGCGCCGAAATCGAGCGTGCGGATACCATATCCGTGGTCATGGGCGTTGACGGGCGACGGCATCACCAGGTCGCCCGGGCCGAGCGCGGCAAGCACGCTTTGCGCGACCGGAAACCGTGCGGCCCCATCAAAACGCTCCGCAGGCTGATGGCTGGGGCGAAGCAGCAACCGGGCTGAGGGGGTCATCTTCTCTACCTCTGGATCACGGCATGGATCTTGTCGCTGAACTTCTTCAGCTCGACGCTCATCGACTCGATCACCACCTCGGTTGCATGGGTAAGCTGGCGTTGACGCGGCACGACGATGCCGACCTGCAGATTGTGCAATTGCGAGCCGGCGATGTGCAGGGCAACGACCTCTCCGGCATCGAGCTCGTCCAGAAGACCGAGCGGCGTGAAGAAGGCGACACCCTCGCCTGACAGGATCAGCGGCTTGAGCATCATCTGATTGTTGGTCGCCACCAGCGTACGGCCGACACGGTTGAGCGCACCGAGCTCGACGGCGATCATCGAGCTCATGACCTCATTGTCGAGCTGCAGCAGCAGCTTGAACTGCGCGCATTCCTGCAGCGTCACCGACTTCTGCCGCGCCAGCGGATGATTGCGCGACACCATCGCCATCAGCGGCATCGGAACGCCGTAGACTAGCTTGATGTCATGCGGCCGGGCAAGATCGAAGGTGACGCCGATATCGGCATCGCCGTCGGCCAGAAAATGAAAAATGCTGGTGTAGTTGTCATAGCGGATGCGAAAGTCGACCGCCGGATGCCACCTGTTAAAGCCCATCACGAATTCCGGCAGGAACTGGATGGCGAGACTATCGAGGGAGGCGATATGGACCCGGCCGGCGCACTTGCCCTGGAGGTCGCCGAGATCGGATTTCATGATCTCGTATTTCAGCAGCGTGTCCTTGGCATGCTTCAGCACGATCTCGCCGGCCGCCGTCAATCGCAGGCCGTCGGAGAAACGTTCAAACAGCGGTGCTCCGAGCTCGTCCTCCAGCTTCTTGATCTGCCGGCTGACGGCCGAGGTCGCCACATGCAATTCGTCCGATGCCTTGCGGATCGACCCTGAACGCGCGACTTCAGCGAAATATTTCAAGATACTGGCGTGCATGAGAGCCCCTCGATATGCCGGAAGCTATACCATGCTCATCGTCCCCGCCAAACGGGCGCCCGTTTCTGCTGGAAGGCGGCAACGCCCTCCAGCGCATCCTCGCTTTGCAGCGCCTTGACCAGCGCCGGCGTCCGCAAGGCCTGTGCCTCTGCGGGGCTCAGATGACCGGTCCGGTTCACCGTCTGCTTGATCGCGTGCAGTGACAGCGGCGCGCAGGCAACGATATCGGCAACCCAGCGATCGACGGCCGCATCCAGCTCGGCCGCAGGAACCACCTCGTTGACAACCCCGAACCCCGCCATCTCGGCGGCACTAAACTGCCGGCCGGTCAGCATGACGGCCATCGCCCGGTTGAAGGCGATCTTTCGTTGCAAGAGCACCATGCCGCCATCCAGCGGCATGCGCCCGACGCGGGCTTCCGGCAGGCCGAAACGAGCCGTTTCCGCGGCAATGACGATGTCGCAACCGAGCACCATCTCGAAGCCGCCACCGAGTGCAAAGCCATTGACGCGGGCGATGACAGGCACATCGAGAGACCGGCGAAACGCCAGCCCGCCGAAGCCATTCACCCGGCTCGCCGCCCAATAATCGAGGCCGGAGCTACCGCTCCCGCCCTTCAGATCGGCGCCGGCGCAAAAGGCTCTTTCCCCGGCTCCGGTCAGGACGACGCAGCTGATGTCGTCGCGCGCTTCGATCTCGCGCCAGATCGTCTCCAGCTCCTGCTCCGTCGCGGCATCCACCGCATTCATGCGGTCGGGACGATCCAGGGTGACGCGGGCGACACGATCTCCGACGGAAAACCCGACACTCATGCCGCATTTCCCTGCAACCTGCCGAGAGAGCCGAGGATCTCGTCATTGTGCTGGCCGAGCTGCGGCGGCGAAATGCGCACCGCGACCTCAGCCGCCGACATGTCGATCGGCGAGCCGATGAGGCGGATCGGGCCGGCTGCCGTCTCGCCGGCCTCCAGGATCATCTTGTTGATGATCGTCTGCTCATCCTTCAACGCTTCCGGCAGGGAGCGGACAGGCGCGCAGAGGATGTCGACGTCCTCCAGGCGCTGCAGCCAATGCGCCGTGGTGTTTTTCGCGAAATTGTCGCGGAAGATCGTTTGCAGTTCCGGTCGCCGCGCCATCTGCGCGTCGAAATCCTTGTAATGCGGGTACTGCGACAGATCCTCGATCTCAAGCGCGTTGCAGATGTCCTGAAGCGGGTTCTGCTTGAACGCGCCGACCATGACGATGGCACCGTCAGTGGTTTCGAACACGCCGGTCAGCGGGAAGGCGCCCCAGTTGAGGTCTCTTTGACGCATCAGATGCGTCGTCCCCTCCTGCATCTGCATGGCGAGCATGGAATTATACAGGCTGACGGCGACCTGCTGGCCTTCGCCGGTCTTGTCGCGCTGCAGGAGCGCCAGGAGGATGCCCTGAACCAGATGCATGCCGGCGGAATAATCGGCAAGCGGCGTGGCATAGATCGACGTCGGGTGGCTGCTGTCCGACTTGCGGCGCATGACGCCCGATACAGCCTGCGCCAGCACGTCCTGTCCACCCTTGTGCTGGTAAGGGCCGGTCAGGCCGAAGCCGGTGCCAACCGCATAAATCAGTTTCCTGTTGATCTTCTTCAGGTCCTCGAAGCCGAAGCCCATGCGCTCCATGACGCCAGGACGGAAGTTGTTGACGACGACATCGGCCGTCTCGAGCAATGTGAGCACGGTTTCGCGCGCCTCGGGCTGCTTCAGGTCGAGTGCCAGGCTCTTCTTGTTGCGGTTCAACGAGCAGAAGACCGGGTTGTTCAGGCCATCCGGATCGGAGCCGAGCGACCAACGGGAGAGATCGCCGATACGGACCTTTTCGATCTTGATGACTTCGGCGCCATAGTCGGCCAGCACCTGGGTGCAGGAGGGGCCGAGCATGACTTGCGTGAAATCGATGACGCGAATGCCGTCGAGGGGAAGGATGGTCATTCTGCGGCCTCCAGATAGGTAGCGTTTTCGGATGGTACGTCGCCAGGATCGGCCCCCTGCGCCCGCATCTGTTTCTGAATTGCCTTGGTGTCGGCCTTGCGCACGGTCGTACCGGCATTGAGTGCGACGACAGCGGCAACGCCTGCTGCCTCGCCCATGGCCATGCAGGGCGGAATTTCGCGGCTGGCCTTCTGTGCCTGCGGCGTCGCCGAATAATGACGGCCGGCGACGATCAACTGGTCGATCTCCTTCGGCAGCATTGCCCGATACGGCGTGTAATAATCACGGCCACGGCAGACCGTATCGGCGAAGTGCCGCCGGCTCATGACATCGTCCTTCGTCACGACATAGTCGCCTTCCAGGAGCCGGGTCTGGCGGACGCCGGTCTGCGGGGCGAAATCGACGACATAGGCATTTTCAAAGCCCGGCATTTTTTCACGCGCGAAATCCAGCAAACGGGCGATGCGGGCGCGACCTTCCAGCTCCGCCTGGGTCAGATCCTCCACCTTGAGGCCACTCAGTTTCGGCATATGCGGGCAGTTGAGCCAGACAATGCCGGGCAGCGGCGTCTTCAGCCACCAGAAGGACCAGCACCCGCCGATCAGGCGCTTGGCCTCATGATCGACCAGCTTGAAGGCCTCCGGGTCCTCACGCTCGAACCGCTCGGCTGCGTCGGTATCAACGCCGCCCCAGCGGGAAACCGTCGTCAGGATAAAGTTGGATTCGACATGCGAAGCGCCGGCGCTGGCGGCGACATCGAGATCACCCGTTGTATCGATGACGACATCACCAAGGATTGCTTCCATGCCTGCCTTGGTCTGGCAGATCACGCCCCTGATCGTCTTACCTTCAACGATCGCGGAGGAGAACCAGCTATGGGTTCTGAGTTTGACGCCAGCAAGAGCCAGAATGTCATAAGCGGCACGTTTGAAGGCGTCGGGATCGAAAGCAGCAGAAAAGCAGATCGGATGCGGCATGGACTGCGTGTGAAAATCGAACAGTCCCCAGCGCGCCCAGCGCTGCCAGGCATCCGGCGTATCGCGGAACTCGATCAGACGGTCGCGGTCCGTCGGCGTGACGCACAGACCCCAGAGCTTCATGCGCTCGATCATTTCCATGCAGATGCCGCGCACGGTAATCTCGAGCTCGTTGATCATATCGTCGAGCACCAGCACCATGCCGCCGGCGGCGAGGCCGCCGACATAAGGATAGCGCTCCAGCAAGGTCACGCTCGCGCCATTGCGGGCCGCCGACACTGCCGCCGAGATCCCGGCCGGGCCGCCACCGACCACGACGACGTCGGAACGATCGACCACTTTGATGTCGCGCGCAGGCTGATGGATTGTCTCAATCATTGTCGTTTTCTCCTGGTTGCGCGTGCTCAATGCGATCCGGCTGGCTTCCAGCGCACGACCTTTGCCTCGACGATCGAGACCAGGGCGAAGAGGACCACCGCCAGAAGGGCTGCAATCACAACGGTTGCGTAGAGAAGCGGCGAGCGGAAATTATAGGTGGCCTCGATGATCAGGGCGCCAAGACCGAAACTCGAACCGATCCATTCTGCGACGATCGCCCCCATGACGCTGCTGGTCGCGGCGATCTTCAGGGCGGCAAACAGGAAAGGCAGCGAGCTCGGAAACCGCACTTTCCAGAGGATCTCCGAATTGGTGGCGGACAGAACCCGCATCAGGTCGAGCATGGCGGGACTTGCCGCCCGCAACCCCTGGACCATGTTGACCAGCGTCGGAAAGAAGCAGATCAGACCGGCGATGATGATCTTTGGCGCCAGTCCGTTGCCGAAGATCAGCACGAGGATCGGCGCAAGTGCGATGATGGGGATCGCCTTGATGAAGACGGCGATCGGGTAAAATGCCTTTTCCGCCGTCGTGCTATGCACGAACCAGACCGCCAGCAGGATGGCGACGAGGTTACCGAACAGGAAGCCGAGGGTGGCCTCGAGCAGCGTTGGCAGGAAATTTCGCCACAGCGTTGCGGCATTGTCGCGAAAGGCGAGCACGACGTCGGCGGGGCTCGGCGCCATGAAGGTCGGGATCTTGAAGATCCAGATCACCACTTGCCAGAGCACGACGAGGCCGAGTCCAGCCAGGATCGCCGGCAGATTTTTCGACAGGGTGCCAAGGGTGGCGTCGAGGATCGCGACCTTGCGCGGCGTGGATGCGGGCGCGGCGCGCGCTCCGGAAGAGACCACGTTGCTCATAGGCATTCCTCCAGCAGAGCGCGCAGATGCGCCGTCACCTGAATGAATTCCACCGTGTCTCTCATGGCGAGCGAACGCGGATAGGGAAGATCGACCTTCATGAACTCCTTCACACGGCCTGGATGCGCCTGGAGCATCAGCACATGCTGGCCAAGGAAGGCCGCTTCGGGGATGGAGTGAGTGACAAAGAGGATTGTCGTGCCCGTCTCCTGCCAGAGCCGCAGCAATTCCTCGTTCAGCTTGTCGCGGGTGATCTCGTCGAGTGCACCGAAGGGCTCGTCCATCAGCAGGATGCGCGGGCGTGTGACCAGCGCCCGGGCGATGGCGACCCGCTGGCGCATGCCGCCGGAGAGCTCATGCGGCAAGGCGTTTTCACGCCCCTTGAGCCCGACCATCGCCAGCAGCTCCGCCGGGTCGGCAAAGGAACCTGCTGCATGCTTGCCGACCTCGATCGGCAGGCGGACATTGTCGATGACGCTGCGCCAGGGCAACAGAGTGGCGTCCTGGAAAACGAAGGCGAAATCGCGGCCCTCCCGTGCCTCGCGCGGCGAGCGCCCGAGCACCGAGACCGAACCGCCGTTGATGTGCACGAGATCGGCGATACAGCGAAGCAGGGTCGATTTTCCACACCCTGAAGGGCCGAGCATCGTCACGAACGCCCCCTCGGGAATATTCACCGACACGTTGGAAAGAGCGGTGATCTCGTTGTCCTTATCGCCAAAACGGATGTCCAGATTGGCGACGGATACGGCGAGCGGCGAGCCGGCTGGCAGCGGATCTGGCCGTTTGACGGTGGCGGCGACAGTCATGGCCGTTCACCCGACCTGCTTGCGGATATCGGCCGTCGCATCGAGTATGGCGAAGCTCGCAACGTCATCGATGGTCGGAACCGTCCCGGTGAACTGCTTGAGGTCGGCATAGGCCTTGATCTGAGCTGCCCAGTTTTCCCTGTTCATCGCACCCCAGCCGAATTGCTTGGTGCTGTCGCCGAAGGAGAATTTCGCGATTGGGCCGACGGCTTTGAGTTCGCTTGCCTTATCAAGGTTGGGATAGGTCTCGATCAGCATGTCGACCGCCTCTTCCGGATGGTCGCGGACATAGCCCCAGCCCTTTGCGGCTGCCGTGGTGAAGCGCACCAGCACGTCGGCATGTTTGTCGAGCTGTTCGTCGGTGGTGTAGTACACATTGGCATAGAGCTGCAGCCCGGCGTCCCAGAGCATCATGTCGACGCGGTCGTCACCCAGGACCGAAAGGGCATTGGTGTTGGTGACCCAGCCGGTGACGGCGTCGGCCTGACCGGTCAAAAGCTGGTTCATGTCCGATCCCATATTGACCATCGTCACCTGATCCTCGGCGATGCCGTTCTTGGCAAGTAGGGCGCGAAGCAGGATAAAGGCCGTCGGCTGCGTGGCGATCGTCTTGCCGATCATGTCCTTCGGCTCGCGGATCGGCGCTTTCTTCAGCGAAAAATAGGTGAAGGGATGTTTCTGATAGCCGGCGAGGAAGGCTTTGACGGGGATGCCGGCGGAGCGCGCCAGCATCACCGACGGGCTGGACGAGATTTGGCCAAGCGTCGATTGCCCCGCCGCGACACCGGCAACGCCATCGACATTCGGGCCGCCGGGAACGATCTCCAGCTCGACGCCCTGCTCCTTGAAGAAACCCTTCTTCTGCGCAGCAACTTCACCGATCACGCCGTTGGAGGCCAGCCAGCCCAGCTGCATTTTCACCTGGGCGACGTCTTCGGCAAGGCCGGCACGCACGCCGATCAGGGTCTGTGCTGCGGCCAGGCCGCCCACCGTTGCGACATTGGATATGAAGCGACGGCGGTTCATCATGAAATGAGACATAATAGTTCCCCTATTTGTTCCCCTGGTCCGACTTTATCGTCGTGTACCGAAGCTCATTTGCCGAGTGCCAGGGGAAGATGGGGAATTTTGGCGTTCTAATAAAGAACAATTATTCGCTAGATGAATTGCCAAAAAGGCAACACAGGCGGATAGAACCTGCGGGGACACCGCCCATCGAAGCTCAGAATGCTGTTCGTATTGGAGCTATCAGATGATTACGCGATCTTGGTTTGTCCATTTTGCAGATTGATTCATCGAAATCGTTACGCAATTTTCAGGCCTTCCAAACCAAACTTGGACATCCGCGGCATTTGATTTGGGCATCTTTCCGAGCGGTACACACAAAAGCCCGCCGGAGCGGGCTTTCGAGGACGGATTGAATGGGTTTGGTACGCCCTTCACTCCAGCCACCGCCGATCTTGGTGATAATTTTTGCCGGAAAATCCTCCCGGCAAGAGGATTGCAACGAGAATATTATAATTCTTTCACACAAGAATCGCCACCAGGGGATAAAATACCTGCCAGAATCCTCCTGCTAGGGGGATTTCTCTCGGCATTTTATAACCCTCTATTGCATGCCAGACGAAGAGCGATTATATTTTTGCCAGCCATATCCCCCCAACAGGAGGATTAGATGATGCAAAATATGAAGACTCTGGGCCGGTCGACTGCCTCGCTTCTTACTGCGCTCCATGATGAGAGAAGAACGATCTTCTCTTTGGACGACGCCGTCCGGATTTTGGGCGGCACGAAAAAAGCCGTGTCTAACTTGCTGTCAAAAGCGCAGCAGCGCGGCGTCGTAACCCGACTTAGGCGCGGCACATACATACTCGTGCCGTTCGAGCTGGGTTCGGAGAGCGTCTACGCGGGCGATCCTTGGCTCGTGGCCGACAGGCTCTTCGAGGACAAACAACGCTACCTGTCCCACGGCACGGCAATGGCGATACATGGAATGACCCAGCAACCGCAAATTCTGGTCACGATCACCGTGGCCGATCGGTATCCCGAAACCATTTTCGCTCAGGGAACGGAGATTCGGGTGACCGGGCTTCCGATATCGCAGTTTTTCGGAATTGGGCGAAAATGGCTTGAGCACGGATACGTCATGGTCAGCGATGTCGAGAGAACGATCGTCGACTGTCTAAGGCGGCCAGACCTGTGCGGCGGGTTCTCCGAGATCGCCGCCGGAACATGGATGGTGAAGGAAAAAGTGACGACCAAGAAGCTCGTTGACTACGCCCTTCAGATCAAGACCAAGGCCGTCGTCAACAGAACTGGGTTCCTGATGGCGTCGTGCGACCTGGGTGATGAAGAAGACATGCAGCGCCTTAGGTCGGCATTAACGGATACCTATCATCTTCTCGATCCCACGATGCCGGATGACGGTCGCTTCAACTCCAGGTGGCGGCTTCGAGTCAATGTGAGCGAGGAAGAAACACGCATGGCGAGGGCTAGCTAACGTGATTGCACAACGCGATCTTTCTATGATTTCTAACAAACTTCTCAAACAAAACGGCGGAAGGCGGATACCGGACCAAACCATTGAGCTTGATTATGCCCTATCTTGGTTCCTATCCGAACTGGCGATCCATGACTTTGGGAAGAATATCGCGTTCAAAGGCGGGACCGCGCTTAGAAGGTGCCATTTCGGCGAGTATCGGTTCTCGGAAGACTTGGACTTCACGCTCCTTGAGGATGCCGAATTCGACACCGTGCAGGCGGCTTTCGAGGAAATTGGCTCAGCGGTTGAGGAACAAACCGGAATGCCGATCGTGTTTGGGGGCAAGGACAATCACCAGCACGTCAACAGCCACACGTTCTATATGTCATACACTGGACCTATGCGCCGTGAACGGAACTTCAAAGTCGACATGACACGCACCGAAAAGCTTGTATTCGACCTTGAGGCGAAGCCAATCATCCGGACTTACGATGCTTTCGATTTTCCGGATGGAAGGACGGTACAAACCTACGCGCTCGACGAGGTGGCCACTGAGAAGATACTTGCCCTCACGGACCCCGCCCGAAATCAGCCACGCGATCTGTTCGACATATGGAAATTGAGCGAGGACTTCGACCTGGAGCCGGAACACCTCGCATCGGCCGTTGCGCAGAAGCTCCGGTTCAGAGGTCGCGGCGCTGAGAACCTCATGGAGGCATTTGAGCGGAAAGAGAAGGCGCTCCGCAGCACCTGGAAAACGAGGCTCGACCCTCAAATGGCGGAGACACCCGAATTCGACGACATCTTCCGCGAGGCTAAGCGTCTGTTCCGCCAAAGCAGCGTGTTCGAGTTGACGGAGGCCGCGCTAAAGTYGCTGGCAGCGAAAGGTCCTAAGACCTAGACGTAGCCTTATCCATGACGGAACATCGTCGGCCTAAACCCGGCTTGGAGCCGCCGGATGCTCCCTGTGCGACAGCTGACGCGTGACGACGAAGACCAGCAGGGCGCCGACCGCAAGGCAGGCCGAGAGAAAGAACATCGGCGCGATCGTGCTGCCGCTCTCATCCTTGATCCAGGGCACGACGTTCTGGGCGACGAAACCGCCGAGATTTCCGACCGAATTGATGGCGGCAAGGCCGGCTGCAGCACCCGCGCCCTTGAGAAAACGGGAGGGCAGGCTCCAGAACACCGGTTGGGGGGCGAAGATCCCGGCAGCGGCGACGCAGAGGAAGGCGAATTGCAAGGTGTGGTTAGGGATCAGCGCCGAGAGCAGCAGGCAGGCGGCGCCGATGACAGCGGGAATGACGATATAGGGCGTCTTCGATTGCGACTTGTCGGCCATGGCGGGAACGGCATAAAGCGCGATCGCGACCAGCACCCAGGGAATGATGTTGAGGAACCCGTTCACCGTGTTGCTGACACCGAAAGCCTTGACGATCGTCGGCAGCCAATAGCTCAGCCCGTAGGCCGAAAGCGGAAAGGCGACATAGCAGAGCGCCATCAGCAGGACGCGCGGGTCGATGAGCGCCTTGAAGCCGTTTCCGGCATCCTCGCCCATGCCGGCATTTTCAGAGGCGAGCCTTCGTTCGAGCCAGTCCTTCTCCTCGCTGCTCAGAAAGCTTGCACTTTCAGGCCGGCCGGGAAGATAGAAGAAGGTGACGATGCCGGCGATGACAGCCGGAACACCGGTCGCCAGGAAGACCCACTCCCAGCCGGCAAAGCCGTAGAGACCATCGAGATCGAGCAGTACGCCGCCGAGCGGCGCACCGACGGCATTGGCAATCGCACTGAAGATCATGAACAGTCCGACCATCCTGCCGCGATAGGCCGAGGGAAACCACAGCGTCAGCAGATAGAGGACGCCAGGAAAGAAGCCGGCTTCGCAGACACCGAGCAGGAAGCGCAGGATATAGAACATCGTCGCGTTCTGCGTGAAGGCGAGCGCGATGGTGACGATGCCCCAGGAGACCAGAATGCGGGCGAACCAGACACGGGCGCCGAGCCTGTCGAGGAAGRGGTTGCTTGGCACCTCGAAGAGAAAATAGCCGATGAAGAACAGCGAGGCGCCGAGGCCGTAGGCATATTCGCTCATTGCGAGGGCATCGACCATCTGCAGCTTGGCGAAGCTGACGTTCTGCCGGTCGATATAGGCGATGAGATAAAGGATGCCGAGAAAGGGCATCAGCTTCCAGGTGATTTTCGAGATCAGCCGCTTCTCGTCGACCATAAGTATCCTCCGGTATGACCATGCTTCGTCATGGCGTAGATAGCGCGGCCTGCCGATAATCAATTGCGCGTTGCATTTTCTCGGGGGCCGCGAACGGATCATCAGGTCGCACCCGGACACCGGGTGCGACCAGTCTTCAGATCATTCGGCAGCGGCGACGGCGGCGCGGCGGCCGATCGTTAGCTGCGTCAGCGCGAAGGCTGAGAAGGCGCAGAGCGCGATGCCGGCGGCCATCGGAACGGCTGTGCCGTCGAAGAAGACGCTCGATATGACCATGGCGACGGCGGCGATCACGAAATGCAGCGTGCCCATCAGCGACGAGGCGGTACCGGCGATCTCGCCGTGATCCTCGAGCGCAAGCACTGCGCTTGTCGGGATGACGAGGCCGAGGAAGCCGTAGCCGATGAACAGGAAGGTCGCCAGGACAGGCAGCTGGTTGAAGCCGGACGCCATCACCACCGCCATCACGACCATCGCAAGCGCGTAAGCGCTGACCGCAATCCGCATGACGCGCACCAGCCCGAAACGCTCGCCGAGCCAGCCCGTCGCCTGCGATACCGCGAAGAAAGACACGGCGTTGATCGAGAAGGCGAAGCTGTATTGCGTCGGCGTCAGCCCGTAATGCTGGATCAGCACGAAGGGCGAGTTGGCGAGATAGACGAGGAAGCTCGAAATGCCGAGGCCGCCGATGAAAGTGAGCGTCAGGAAATTGCGGTCGGTCAGCAGAAGGCGGTAAGCCGCCATGGCGCTGCTCAGACCGCTGCCGCTGCGTTCGTTCGCCGAACGGGTTTCGTCAAGCTGGGTGGCGAGCAGGACGAGGCCGATGAAGGCGGCGATCGTCACGGCCCAGAATACCCCGCGCCAGCCGTAGAACTCGATGACGGCGCTGCCTGTCAGCGGCGCCAGGATCGGGGAGATCGAGAAGACCAGCATCAGCAGCGACATCAGGCGGGCAGCCTGTACGCCGGTATGCATGTCGCGAACGATGGCGCGCGGAATGACCATGCCGGCAGCACCGCCGATACCCTGAACGAAACGGAAGGCGATCAGCGTTTCGATGTCGGTCGCCAGCGCACAGCCGATCGAGGCGATGGCGAAGAGGCCGATGCCGAGATAGAGCGGCAGCTTGCGGCCCCACATATCCGACAGCGGACCGTAGACGAGCTGGGCGAGCGCAAAGGAGATGAAGAAGGCGAGAAGGGTAAGCTGGGTGACGTTGTTATCGGCATGCAGGTCCTGGCCGATGGACGGCAGCGCGGGCAGATACATGTCGATGGCGAAAGGCCCGATGGCCGACAGAAGGCCGAGAATGAGGGCAATGCGAAAGAAGGGAGCCGTCATAATGGTGATCTTTCATAAAAGCGCAGCGGAGGTACCGGATTGTCACTCCGCCGCATTGCTCTGAGAGCGCCGTGCGTCCTCTCGGACGCACAAAGGACGCTCTAACACTTTCAATCTCGCATCGTGCTTTCCGAAAATCGGTTCCGATTTTCGGCCCGATGCGCGGGTTCAATGATGATCGTTCGCGCGAAGACGAAGTTGGGAGCTCATATCTTCAGCGGCGGAACCAGGAGTGTCAACAAATTTGGACACAGATGTAAATCTAGACGCCATTGTCTAAAACGTCAAGACGTCTTATCTTCGCTCTCATGAAAGATCGCATGACACCGGCAGCGCGGATGACGGGGCATACGCAGCGCGGACAATGCGCCAAGCGCATGTCGATCCTCGATGCCGCGGCCGATGTATTCTGCCGCCAGGGTTTTGCCGGCGCCAGCATCGACGAGATCGCCGCCGTCGCCTGTGTCTCGCGCCAGACGATCTACAATCACTACCGGGAGAAGGAAACGCTGTTCGTCGCCGTCGTCGAAGACGTCATGAACCGCGCCAACGCCATGCTCTTCTCCGTGCTGTCGACCTTCCCGGATCGTGTCGACAATCTGGAAGACGAGCTGACGGCCTTCGCCGTGCGCCTCAACAAGAACTGCATCTGCAACCACGACGGAAAATTCCTGCGCAAGCTGGTGCAGACCGAGGGCGAGCGATATCCGCACCTCTTCGAAACCTGGCGCCAGCAGGGGCCGGGCAAGCTGACCACGGCACTTTCCGCACTTTTTGCGCGGCTTGCCCACAAGCAAGCGCTCGTCATCGACGATTTCGACGTCGCCGCCCGGCAATTCGTGGCGCTTGGCAATGCCGACCTGCAAATGATGATCCTTCTTGGCGCAACACCCACCGATGAAGAACTGGAAAAGGCGGCGCGCAACGCCGTGCGTACCTTCCTCAAGGCCTATGGCAGTCCGGAGGCCGAAAAGGCCGGCCATCCGCCGCAGCTCGCAGCCATATCAGGCTGATCAGGTCTTTCAGATAAAGCCGGCAGATAAAGCCGGCAGATCAGGCCGGCCGATCAGGCAAAGATCGTCATCTGTGCGGGCACGACCGCGAACATGCCGACGCGGCGCGCGGCCAGATATTTCACCAGCTGCTCGACAACCGAAGGCATGACCGGCTTCTGGACCACGCCGACCGCGCCCTTGACGCCATCGGCGACCACCTCGGGATTGCCGGTCATGAAGACGACGGCAATGCCATGCTCTTCCGCCAGCTGTCGGCCGATCTCAGGCCCGGTCGGGCCGTCGGCGAGATTGACGTCGACGAAAGCGATATCGGCAAGCGGCGCCAGCCGCAGCGCCTGTTCGCGATCATTCGCAAGGCCCGCGACCTGCATGCCCATGCCTTCCACCGTCGCCTCGAGATCGAGCGCGATCAGGAATTCATCTTCGACGATCAATACTCTCTGTTTCATGAGATCATCTCGTTGCCAGCGCCGCACGACATTGGTGGCCATGATACGTCCCCTTGGTTACGCCCATACTTCTAAAGAGGGATCCGCTCCGGCAGCCTATCCCACGCGAAACTCAGGATGGTAACGGGCAACTCAACGATATGTTCCGCGGTGGAACGCCATTTTTTGTATTTAAGATATTGTTAACGTTGATAAATTCTTAAAATGTCAAAAGCTGAAGCAAAAAGGCGGCACCATGGCCGCCTTGATAACGCACGACGGGGAGGATTAATCAGCCCTTGGCCTTCAGCACGAGGACCGGTTTGCCGCGGTAGTCGACCGGAAACAGCGACTTCAGGTTCTCGATTTTCGGCAAGTCGTTGTAGACGATATAGGGATAGGTCGGATTGAGCGTCAGGAAGTCCTGATGATAGGCCTCGGCAGGGTAGAAGCCGGTGGCATCAGAGACCTTGGTGACGATTGGCTGCGAGAAGACATGCGCCTTGTCGAGCTGGCTGATATAGCTCTCGGCGACCTTGCGCTGTTGCGGATCCGAGACGAACAGCGCCGAACGGTACTGCGTTCCCCGGTCCGGACCCTGGAAATTCAGCTGCGTCGGATTGTGTGCCACCGAGAAGAAGATCTGCAGCAATTTGCCGTAGCTCACCTGTTTCGGATCGAACTTCACCTGCACGGATTCGGCGTGACCTGTCGAGCCGGCGCTGACGGTTTCGTACTGCGCCGTTTTGGCGTCGCCGCCGGCATAACCGGAGACGGCACTCTCGACACCCTTCACGTGCTGGAAGACGCCCTGGACGCCCCAGAAACAGCCGCCGGCGAAAATGGCCGTCTCGGTGCCTGGCCCGGCAGCCTCGTCAACGGCCGGCGGCGGGATGACGACGGCATCCTCGGCCGCGCGTGCGGCACACACGCCGAGCGAGAAAATGGTGGCGGCAAGGAGCGCGGCAAGGCTCCTGCGGTGGGAAGACGTGGACATGGCGCTACCTCCTGCGATGGTCCAAATCCTTGCTMATCCTTGCAAAAGTCGCAAATCACAAGGCGGTCACTCACGCCGATGTGACAGCCAGACGAAAGCGCCTGTGCGAACATGAAACAGCGCTCAACTTGAGTTGACAATCTCGCGAGGAGTGAGGAGAGTGCCGCCGGTCAGAGCCAGCATTTCCGGGGGGAACCTATGTCCGTGCGCTCGTTCTTCGCTTTCGCGACAATCGCATTTTCCATGATCGCCATCAGCTTTCCCGCCGCCGCTGCGGACACCAAGCGCGACATCCAGACGATCAAGGACGCCGATTTCTTCGGCTTCGATCTTCGCACCGAACAGAACGTCTCGCTCGATCAGTGCAAAACCTCCTGTATCGGCGACAAGAGCTGCAAGGCCTTCACCTACAATCCCAAGGTGAAATGGTGCTTCCTGAAATCCGATTTCAAGACGATGAACGCCTTCCCCGGCGCCATCGCCGGCAAGATCGTCGAAACGGCCGGCCAGCACGAGCCGGATATCGGGGCTGCGCCGCGCCTCACCTTCCTGACCAGCGACCTCATCCAGCAGGCCCATGATTTCAAGGACAATCTCGAACTCCCTGACGACCAGCAGGGCCAGGGCGTCGACAGCCTGACGGCCAATGCCCGCATCGACCTCACTGCCAACAACCTGGCCGACGCGCTGAAGTCCTTCCACGGTGCGCTGTCGATCACGCCCGACGATGCCGATCTTTGGCTCGAAACCGCCCGCGCCGCAGCGTCGCTTGGCAGCGGCGAAAGCAACACGACCGGCCAGGCCGTGCTCGACGCGCTGAACGGCTACGCGCTGACGCGCACCACCGCCAAACGCGCCGAGGCGCTGGCCGTGCTCGCCACTGCGCTGGAGCGGAATGCCAACTACCGCCCGGCGCTCGACGCCTATAAGGCGAGCCTGGCGCTTGTCGGCGCCAAGGATGTGCAGGCGGCCTACCTGCAGCTGAAATCGACGCAGGGCTTCCGCATCACCGAACACACTGTCGATGCCGACAGCGCTACGCCACGTGCCTGCGTCACCTTCTCCGAGGCGCTGGTCAAAACCACCGACTACACGCCCTTCGTGACGCTGAACGGCGAAGCACCAAAGGCGCTCGAAACCAAGGACAAGCAGATCTGCGTCGAGGGGCTGACGCATGGCGAGACCTACAAAATCGCCTTCCGGACCGGCCTGCCATCCGCCGTCGATGAAGTTCTGGAAGCGCCTGTCAGCGTCGACGTCTACATCAAGGACCGCAGCCAGATGGTGCGGTTCACCGGTGACAGCTTCGTGCTGCCCTCGACGGCGCGCCGCGGCATCCCGATCGTTTCCGTCAACATGACGTCGGCGAACCTCAAACTCTACCGCATCGGCGATCGCGCCATCGCGCCGCTGCTGACCAATTCGCAGTTCCTGACCCAGCTCGACGGCTACAGCGCCCAGAACATTGAGGACCAGAGCGGCGAACTCGTCTGGCAGGGCTCGATCGAGATCGCCAACGAGCTCAACAAGGACATCGTCACCAGTTTTCCGGTCGATGAGGCGCTGCCCGAGCGCAAGCCCGGCATTTACGTGATGACCGCAACGGCTGCAAACGGCCCCGCGCAGGACTGGGATTCGCAGGCGACGCAATGGTTCCTGGTCTCCGATATCGGTGTCACCACCTATGCCGGCACGGACGGGCTCAACGTCTTCACTCGCTCGCTCGCCTCGGCAAAGCCGATATCAGGCGTCGAACTGCAGCTGCTCGCCAAGAACAATGAGGTGCTCGGCACTGCGACGACCGACGCTGACGGCCGCGCCACCTTCACCGCCGGCCTGATCCGCGGCACGGCGGCGCTGACGCCGGCCGTCATCACCGCCAAAAACGGCACGTCGGACTATGTCTTCCTCGACATGACGCGCGCCGGCTTCGACCTCTCCGACCGAGGCGTGACGGGCCGTGCCGCACCCGGCGCGATCGACGTGCTGACGTTTACCGAACGCGGCATCTACCGCGCCGGCGAGACGGTGCATGCCCAGGCACTTGCCCGCGACACCGGCGGCAACGCCATCGACAACCTGCCGCTCACCTTCATCTTCAGCCGTCCAGATGGTGTCGAAGATCGGCGGATCGTCAGCCAGACCAGCAATCTCGGCGGCTATACCATCGATTTCCCGACCCAGGAAAACGCCATGCGCGGCACTTGGACGATGAACATCTATACCGATCCCAAAGGCAGCGCGATCGCCACCAAGAGTTTCCTCGTCGATGATTTCGTCCCCGATCGCACCGACATGGAGATCAAGACCGAGGCCAAGGAAGTCGGTCCGGACACGCCTGCGACGATTACGGTTTCGGGCAAATATCTCTACGGCGCCCCGGCCGCCGGCCTGACGCTCGAAGGCGACGTCGTCGTCAAGCCGACGCGCGAGAGTGCGGCCTACAAGGGCTTCCTCTTCGGCCTCGCCGACGAAGAAGCGAGCGAGGATTCGCGCCTGCCGATCGACGGCCTGCCGGAACTCGACGAGAACGGCGAAGCCTCGACCGACCTGACCATCAGCGACCTGCCGGCAACGACACAGTTGCTCAACGCCACCGTCTATATGCGCATGCAGGAGGCGGGTGGCCGCGCCATCGAGCGCTCCTTGACCATTCCGGTGAAGAACCAGGGCGCTTCGATCGGCATCAAGCCGGAATTTTCCGACGATCTGCCGGAGAACGCGATCGCCAACTTCACGGTGATCAGCGTCAAGGCCGATGGACAGAAGCAGGAGACGAAGGGCCTGCGCTGGAAATTCTATAGCCTCAACCGCGAATATCAGTGGTATCGCGAGGGAACGGCCTGGAAATACGAGCCTGTTTACACCGCCGAGCAGGTCTCCAACGGCAGCGTCGACGCGACGATGGACGGCGGCAAGATCTCCGTGCCGGTGACCTGGGGCCGCTATCGTCTCGAAGTGGAAAGCCCCGATGCCGACGGCCCGACTTCCAGCGTCGAATTCGACGCCGGCTGGTTCGTGACCTCGACCTCGACCGAAACGCCCGACGGGCTGGAAATCGCCCTCGACAAGGACAGCTACAAGATCGGCGAAACCGCCAAGCTCAAAGTCACCTCGCGCTATGGCGGCGAGCTGATGGTGACGGCCGGAACCGAAAAGCTGGTCGCCGTACAGAACGCCACGATCGGCGAGACCGGCGGCGAGGTCGACATCCCCGTTACATCAGACTGGGGTGCCGGCGCTTATGTCACGGCCACGCTCTTCCGCCCCGGCGACGCGCAGGACAGCCACATGCCGATGCGCTCGATCGGCATCAAATGGCTGAAAGTCGATCCTGAACAGCGGGCGCTGCAGGTGACGCTCGCAACACCCGAAAAGATGCTGCCGCGCGGACCGTTGAATATCGGCCTGCAGGTGGCGGGCGCCGGCGCCAACGAGGATGCCTATGTGACGGTTGCCGCCGTCGATGTCGGCATTCTCAACCTGACGCGCTACGAACCGCCGAATCCCGAGGACTGGTATTTCGGCCAGCGCCAGCTCGGCCTTGAAATCCGCGACCTCTATGGCCGCCTGATCGACGGGTCGCTGGGCGCCACCGGCAAGCTCCGGACCGGCGGCGATGGCGGTGCCGTGGCACTGCAGGCAAGCCCGCCGACGCAGAAGCTCGTCGCCTTCTTCTCCGGGCCGGTGAAGCTCGACGCCGAAGGCAAGGCCAATGTCTCCTTCGACATTCCCCAGTTCAACGGCACGGCGCGCGTCATGGCGGTCGCCTGGTCGAAATCAGGCGTCGGCCATGGCGTCAAGGATGTCATCATCCGCGATCCTGTCGTGGTGACCGCAAGCCTGCCGAAGTTCCTCGCCCCCGGCGACAAGGCCAATCTGCGCCTCGACATCGCCAACACCGATGCGCCGGCCGGCGATTACAAACTGCAGCTGACCGGCAATGACGCGGTCGGCATCGATGAAGCGTCCGCCTCGCAGACAATCCGTCTCGAGGCCGGCGCGAAATCCGAGCTGACGCTTTCGCTCATCGGCAAACAGCCGGGCGCCGGCAGCGTCTCGATCAAGCTTTCCGACGCTTCCGGCCTTTCGCTCGACCAGACGGTCGACGTGCCGGTGCGCCCGGCCTCCTTGCCGATTACCGAACGCAGGGTGCTGGCGCTGAAGCCAGGGGCAAAGCTCACCGTCGACAAGAACCTGCTCGCCGACAGCGTGCTGCCCGGCGCCTCGATCAGCGTCAGCGTCACCCGTTCGGCCGCCTTCGATATTCCAGCACTGCTGATGACGCTCGACCGCTATCCCTTCGGCTGCGCCGAGCAGACCACCAGCCGGGCGCTGCCGCTGCTCTACCTCGCCGAAGTGGCGAAGCAGGCGGGCATGGAAAACGACGACGATGTGAAGAAGCGCGTGCAGGATGCGATCTACCGCGTGCTCTCCTATCAGGCCTCGGCCGGCAGCTTCGGTCTCTGGGGACCGGATTCGGGCGATGTCTGGCTCGATTCCTACGTCACCGATTTCCTGACGCGGGCCCGCGAAATGAAATACGACGTGCCGGAAAGGGCTTTCGTGCAGGCGCTCGAAAACCTGCAGAACACGTTGTCCTACACCACCGACATCAAGGGCCAGGGCGACCAGATCGCCTATGCCGTCTACGTCCTTGCCCGCAACAAGAAGGCTGCGATCAKCGATCTGCGCTACTATGCCGATACGATGATCAACGACTTTCCGACGCCACTCGCCAAGGCGCATATCGCCGCGGCACTCGCGCTCTACGGCGATGCGCAGCGTTCAAAGACCATCTTCCTCGATGCGCTGCAGATGTCGGAGCAGTCGACGGTGTCACGCGTGAACCTGTCGCGCACCGACTACGGCACGATCCTGCGCGACGGGGCGGCGATCCTGGCGCTCGCGGCCGAAAGCCGGCCGGTGCCGCCTGTCATCCCGGAGCTTGCCAAGGCCGTCACCAAGGAATGGGGTCGCAGCAAATATAAGAGCACCCAGGAAGAGGCCTGGATGCTGCTTGCCGCCCGCGCCATCCAGGGCGGTGACGACGGCCTCAAGGTCGATGTCAACGGCGCGCCGCATACCGGTGCCTATATGGCGAAGATATCCGGCGATGCGCTGAGCGACCATCCGCTGACGCTGACCAACCAGACGGGTGACGCGGTTTCGGCCGTCGTCACCACGGTTGCCGCGCCCACCGTGCCGTTGCCGGCCGGCGGCGACGGCTTCACCATCGAGCGCACCTATTACACACTCGACGGCGAAGAGGCGAATGTCAGCGAGGCGAAGCAGAACGAGCGCTACGTCGTCGTCATCCATGTGCGCGAAACCAACGCCTGGCCTTCGCGCATCGTCATCACCGATCTTCTGCCGGCCGGCTTCGAGATCGACAATCCGAACCTCGTCGACAGCGCGCAGATGACGAATTTCGACTGGATCGGAGAGATCTCCGCTGCCCATACCGAATTCCGCTACGATCGCTTCGTTGCCGCCTTCAACCGCGCAGAAGGCGACGAGCGCGAATTCAACGTCGCCTATGTCGTGCGCGCGGTTACCCCTGGCAGCTACGACCATCCGGCCGCAAACGTCGAGGACATGTACCGGCCGGAGCTTTCGGCCCGCACGGCAACCGGCAAGATGGAGGTCGTGACGGCGCAATAATGAGGCGGTGGCACAAGTTTGCGATCGGGTCCGCAGCCGGCATCGTTCTTGCCGGCGCGGCTCTCTTTGCGCTCGATGCCGCCGACAAGGCCTTTCCGCCGCCGCTCGACAGGGCAAATGCGGTGTCCGCCGAGGTGCTCGATGCCGACGGACAATTGTTGCGCGCGTTTGCGACGTCGGAAGGCCGCTGGCGGCTGACGACGGCGGTCTCCGACGTCGATCCGCAATTCCTGCGCATGCTGATCGCCTATGAGGACCAGCGTTTCTACGAACACGGCGGCGTCGACCTCTGGGCGCTCGGGCGCGCTGCCGTGCAACTGGCCAGCAACGGCCGTATCGTCTCCGGCGCCTCGACGCTTTCGATGCAGGTGGCGCGGCTAATCGAGCCGCGCGAAGGACGCTCGCTTTCGGCAAAACTGCTGCAACTGGTGCGCGCCGTGCAGATCGAACGCCGGCTGTCGAAGGAAGAGATCCTCGACCTCTATCTGACGCACGCGCCCTATGGCGGCAATCTGGAAGGCGTGCGCGCCGCAAGCCTTGCCTATTTCGGCAAGGAACCGCGGCGCCTGACGGTCGCCGAGGCAGCCCTGCTCGTCGCCCTGCCGCAATTGCCGGAACGGCGCCGGCCGGATCGCAATCTCAAGGCAGCCGAGGCCGCACGCAAGCGTGTGCTCGACCGGGTGGCGGTCGCCAGAGCCGTTGGTGACGGCGAAGCGGAACGGGCCGAAGGCGTCGCGGTCCCGCCCCAGCGCATACAATTGCCGGCACTTGCCGCCCATGTCGCCGAAGCAGCACTGCGCAAGGAGCCGACGGTCCTCAAGCACCAGACGACACTGAAGAAGCAGGTGCAGCAGGGGCTGGAGGCGGTTGCGCGGGCAGCGGCATTCAAGCTCGGGCCGAAGCTTTCGCTTGCCATGGTGATGGCGGATGCGCAGACGGGCGCGATCGTCGGCGAGGTCGGCTCGGCCGATTATTTCGACGCCAGCCGCTCCGGCTGGATCGACATGACGCGCGTCAACCGCTCGCCGGGCTCGACGCTGAAGCCCTTCATCTATGGGCTGGCCTTCGAGCAGGGCCTGGTGTCCCAGGAGACGATCATCGAAGACCGGCCCGCCGATTTCTTCGGCTACCGGCCGCGCAATTTCGACATGAGCTACCAGGGCGACGTCACCGTGCGCGAGGCGCTGCAGCTTTCGCTGAATGTGCCGGCCGTCAAGCTGCTCGATGCCGTCGGGCCGTCACGGCTGATGGGGCGCTTCCGCCGCGCCGAGGTACGCCCGGTCCTGCCGCCGAATGAGACGCCGGGGCTTGCGATCGGGCTTGGCGGCGTCGGCATCACCCTGAAGGATCTGGTGCAGCTCTATACGGCGCTCGCCAATCGCGGCCAACCGGCAAGGCTCGGCGACGGCGTCACCGGCGCACCGGGCAAGCTCGACGGCGAACCGCTGCTGGAGCCGGTCGCAGTCTGGAACGTCGCCGATATTCTCTCCGGCGTCATTCCCCCCGCCGGCGCGCCGCAACGCGGCATCGCCTACAAGACGGGCACGAGCTATGGCTATCGCGACGCCTGGTCGGTCGGCTATGACGGGCGCTATGTGCTCGGCGTCTGGGTCGGACGACCTGACAATAGCGCCGTGCCGGGATTGACGGGCTATGGTACCGCCGCGCCCATCCTCTTTGAAGGGTTCGCCAAGTCAGGCATCGCGACGACGCCGCTGCCCCGCCCGCCTGCAGGCGCCGTACGCATCGCCCAGTCCGAGCTGCCGATCAGCCAGCGGCGTTTCGCCCTCAATGCCAGCGGCCTGCTCACCTCCGGCCGCGAGGCCGCACCGCAGATCATCTATCCGCCCGAGGGCGCGCATGTCGATCTCGGCGCTGGGCAAGGCAACCTGTCACCGCTGATGCTGAAGCTCCAGGGCGGCCGCGCCCCCTTCCGCTGGCTTGCCAACGGCAAGCCGCTGCCCGACCTCTCCCGCCGGCGCATCCAGCAATGGCTGCCTGATGGCGGCGGCTACTCGAAACTGACCGTTATCGACTCGGCCGGACGCGCCGCAAGCGTCGGCGTTTTCATCGAGTGAAGCATCGTTCATTGCGCGCCTGAAAAGACACGCGGGCGCAGTAAGGGAACAAAAGCCGCGCTGCAACCGTTGGGGACAATCTCCTTCCAACGTCAGAAGGCCCCATGACACTTCCGACAGCGACCTACCGGATACAATTCCGCAACGGCATGACCTTTGATCGCGCCCGCGGGCTCGTCCCCTATCTCAAGACACTCGGCATCAGCCACCTCTATGCCTCGCCGATCTTCACCGCCGTCAGTGGCTCGACCCACGGCTATGACGTCACCGACGCCAACGAAATCGACCCGGTGCTCGGCGGCCGGGCCGGATTCGACCGGCTGACGGAAAGTCTTCCCTCGGCGGGCATGGGGCTGATCCTCGACATCGTGCCGAACCACATGGCAGCCTCGCCGGAAAACGGCTGGTGGCGTGACGTGCTGACATTCGGCCGGCAGAGCGCCTATTTCCGCCACTTCGACATCGACTGGAGCGAGCCGCTGACCCTGCCGCAGCTCGGCCAGGATTTCGATCGCGCGCTGGCCGACGGCGAGCTGCGCATCGCACTCGACGAAACGCTTGGCAACTTCGTGTTCCGTTATTTCGAGACGCTGCTGCCGCTGAAACCCGGGAGTTACGGAGCGATTGCCAACCGGCTCGACGATCCGGTGGCAATGAGGATGGCGGAGGCGGCGGCCGTGACCTCCGGCGACAACTTCAACCGTGCGATGCGAGACATCCTCTTCGAAGGCGGCGATCGGGCAGTCCTTGAGCAAAAACTCGATGACGTCTCGGCAGATCGCGATTTCATGAGAAGCCTGCATGAGGCACAGCATTGGCGGCTGACGCACTGGAAGGCGGCGGCACGACATCTGAGCTATCGCCGTTTTTTCGAGGTGACCGGACTGGTCGGCACACGCGTCGAAGATCCCGCCGTGTTCGAGGACATGCATCGGCTGGTGATCGAGCTGGTGCGCCATGGCAAGGTCCAGGGCCTGCGCATCGACCATGTCGACGGGCTCGCCGAACCTAAGGCCTATCTCGACAGGCTGCGGGAGGCGGCCGGACCGGACACCTATATCGTCGTCGAAAAGATCCTGGGAGCCGGTGAGGTCCTGCCAGAAAGCTGGCCGATCGCCGGCACCACGGGATATGAATTCATCGCTGCCCTGAGCGAGCTGTTCATCGACGGCGGCGGCCTGCGCATATTGGACGATGCCTATCGCAGCATCGCCGCCGACACGGGTGATCTCGAGGAGGGCCGGCGAATTGCCAAGCGACTGATGGTCGAACGCAATTTCGCTGGCGAGACCGACAGGCTGGTGTCGATCGCTGCAGGCATCTTTCCCGAGTTAAAAAGAGACGAGATCGCCACCGCCCTCAGTGAACTGCTGATCACCTTTCCCGTCTACCGCACCTATGGCGACGGCGGCCCGCTTTCCTGGCAGGATTCAGCAGTGCTTGCCGTCACGGCATCGCAAGCCATGGCGCGGCTCGACGATCGGCGTGCATGCGACCATGTGCTGAAGCTTCTCGAAGGCAAGGTCGAAGGTGACGCGGCCCACGAGTTCCGTATCCGCTTCCAGCAATTGAGCGGGCCGGTGATGGCGAAAGCGACAGAGGATACGCTGTTTTATCGCTATAACAGGCTGCTTGCCGCAAACGAAGTCGGCGGCGAACCGGGCAAGGCGCCTGGCGGCCCGGAGGAATTCCACCGCCGCATGGCCGAGCGGGCGCGGCTGCAGCCGCATGGGCTTTCGGCAAGCGCCACCCACGACACCAAACGCGGCGAGGATGCGCGGGCAAGGCTTTATGCGCTGAGCGAGGGCGCGGATGTATTTGCACAGGCGGTCGAGCGTTGGCGCGAGATGAACCGGCCGTGGCTGAAGGATCTGCCCGAGGGTGCCGCGCCGGAACCAAATGTCGAATGGATGCTCTATCAGGCGCTGGCCGGGATCTGGCCGGAGGATTTCGACAGAGGACAGACAGAAGAACTCCGCGAACGCTTCACCGATTACGCGCTCAAGGCGGTACGAGAGGCGAAACTGCGCAGCGACTGGACAGAGCAGGATACCGCCTACGAGGAAGCGGTCACCACCTATGCCGCGGCGCTGGTCTCGCCTGACAATGACGTCTTTCTCGAGGATTTCGAAAGGGTGCTGCAGCCTTTCATCGCGGCGGGTTACCTCAACAGCCTGTCGCAGACGCTGCTCAAGCTGACGGCCCCCGGCATTCCCGATATCTACCAAGGTGCGGAGGGTTTCGATTTCAGCCTCGTCGATCCCGACAACCGCCGGCCCGTCGATCATGAGCGGCTGACGGCCTGGCTCGATGAAGCCGGGCCGATCGCCAAGCTGCAGGCGGCGGCGCTGAAGCAGCGCCTCGTCGGGATCGGCCTGCAGCTGCGTCAGCGGCAGGCGGAACTCTTTGCCAGAGGCGACTATCTGCCGCTGAAGGTGACGGGCGCCCGACGCGACCATGTGCTTGCTTTTGCCCGGGTGCATAAGGATGACTCCGCAATCATCGCGGCGCCCCGGCTGATGTTCGGCTGGCTTGACCCCGGCGTGCTCTTTGCCGGCCCGGAATTCTGGGAGGATACGGCAATTGCCGTCCCCTCCCCGCTTCACGGTCTGAAGGCCGATCTGCTGACCGGAAAGACGGTCGAGCCCGGGGGCAGCATTTCGGTCGCCACCCTGCTCGGGAGCCAGCCGGTCGGGCTGATCACCCCGACTGAGGGTCAGCCGACGCAAAGATCATATCCATGAAAATAGTGCTTGACCTTCCAGTCGCTGGAAGGTGGATAAGCCTATCCAACGGCCCTCCGGGCCCAGGAGATAGTCATGGATATCAAGCACGAACACGATCACCCTCACGGCCACCCCGACGGCGACGATCATTGCCACTGCGGCCATGAACAGGAGAAGGCTGTCAGCGCCATGATCCGTGATCCTGTCTGCGGCATGACTGTCGATCCACGGGCGGGCAAGCCCTCGCTCGATCATGACGGCCGCACCTATCATTTCTGCTCCGAGGGCTGCCGGACGAAGTTTGCGGCGGCACCTGAGGATTACCTGAGTGCGAAGGATCCCGTCTGCGGCATGACCGTCGATCGCTCGACGGCGAAACACTTTCTGAAACACGAGGGCGAAAAATTCTATTTCTGCTCGGCCGCTTGCCAAGCGAAGTTCGAAGCCGACCCCGCAGCCTATCGCGACGGCAGCCGCCCGCCGGCAAAGCCGGCGCCAAAGGGCACACTCTATACCTGCCCGATGCACCCTGAGGTCGTCAGCGATCGTCCGGGCGACTGCCCGAAATGCGGCATGGCGCTGGAGCCGATKGGCATTCCGCCTGATGACGAAGGCCCGAACCCGGAACTCGTCGATTTCGTGAGGCGGCTCTGGGTCAGCGCCATTCTCGCCATACCGTTGCTGGCGCTCAGCATGGGGCCGATGCTCGGCCTGCCGCTCCGGGAAGCGATCGGCGAGCCGCAGGCGACCTACATCGAACTGCTGCTGGCAACGCCGGTGGTGCTCTGGGCGGCCCTGCCCTTCTTCCGCCGCGCATGGGCGTCTGTCGTCAACCGCAGCCCGAATATGTGGACGCTGATCGGTCTCGGCGTCGGCACCGCCTATGTCTACAGCGTCGTCGCCACGCTTTTACCAGGCATCTTCCCGATGAGCTTCCATGGCCATGGCGCGGCCGTGCCTGTCTATTTCGAGGCGGCGGCCGTCATCGTCGCGCTCGTCTTCGTCGGTCAGGTGCTGGAATTGAAAGCGCGCGAGCGCACCGGCTCGGCAATCCGCGCCTTGCTCGACCTTGCGCCGAAGACGGCAAGGCGCATCGATGCCGGTGATCGCGAGAGCGACGTGCCGGTGGACGATATCCAGCCTGGTGACCGGCTGCGCGTTCGCCCCGGCGAGCGGGTGCCGGTGGACGGCTCCGTTCTCGAAGGCCAGTCGACGGTCGATGAATCGATGATATCAGGTGAGCCCCTGCCGCTGGAGAAGTCGAAGGGCGACCCGCTGACCGGCGGCACGATCAACAAGAACGGCACCTTCGTCATGACCGCAGAGAAGGTCGGCGCAGACACGGTGCTGTCGCGTATCRTCGACATGGTCGCCAAGGCGCAACGCTCGCGAGCGCCGATCCAGGGGGCGGTCGACCGGGTGTCGGCCATCTTCGTGCCGGCGGTGGTCGCCGCCGCCATCCTCGCCTTCCTCGTCTGGGCCGCGATCGGTCCGGAACCGCGCATGGCGAATGGTCTGCTTGCCGCCGTTGCCGTTCTGATCATCGCCTGTCCTTGTGCGCTCGGCCTTGCAACGCCGATGTCGATCATGATCGCGACGGGGCGCGGGGCGCAGGAAGGTGTGCTGATCAAGGACGCCGAAGCCCTGGAGCGCTTTTCCAAAGTCGACACGCTGATCGTCGACAAGACCGGTACGCTGACTGAGGGAAAGCCGAAGCTTACCGACATCGTCAGCTTCGGAGGGGTCGGGGAAAATCGGCTGCTGTCGCTGGCGGCAAGCCTGGAGCGCGGCTCCGAACATCCGCTGGCCGAAGCGATCGTTTCCGGCGCCGAGGAGCGCGGTGTCCCCTTCGTCGAGGTCACCGGTTTCGAGGCAAAGACCGGCAAGGGCGTTCAGGGCCGTGCCGGCGGCACGACGGTGGCGCTCGGCAATGCGGCGATGCTTACCGATCTCGGCATCGATCCAGCGGTCCTTGCCGAGAAGACCGAAGCCCTGCGCGGCGACGGCAAGACGGTGATGTTCGTGGTGTTCGACGGCGCACTTGCCGGTCTCGTCGCCGTTGCCGACCGCATCAAGCCGACAACGGCAGCCGCCATCAAGGCACTGCACGAGAGCGGTCTGAAGATCATCATGGCGACCGGCGACAACGAGCGCACGGCGCGCGCGGTGGCAAAAAGTCTCGGCATTGATGAGGTCCGCGCCGATGTGCTTCCGGAAGGCAAGAAGGCGCTGATCGACGAGTTGCGGGCCAAGGGCGCCATCATCGCTATGGCCGGCGATGGCGTCAACGACGCACCGGCGCTCGCCGCCGCCGATGTCGGCATCGCCATGGGTACCGGCGCCGACGTCGCGATGGAAAGCGCCGGCATCACATTGGTGAAGGGCGACCTGAACGGCATCGTCAGGGCACGACGGTTGGCGGAGGCGACGATGCAAAATATCCGGCAGAATCTCGGCTTCGCCTTCGGCTACAATGCGCTCGGCGTGCCGATCGCGGCCGGCGTACTCTACCCGATCTTCGGGCTGCTGCTTTCGCCGATGATCGCCGCGGCGGCGATGAGCCTCTCGTCCGTCTCGGTGATATCAAATGCGCTGAGACTGCGCTTTGCAAAACTATAGGAGATGGCGATGAATATCGGCGAAGCATCGGAACGAACCGGCCTGCCTTCGAAGACCATCCGCTACTACGAGGATATCGGCCTCATCCGCCCCGAAAGGGGCGGAAACGGCTATCGCGACTATGCCGCAACCGACGTCCACAAGCTGCGCTTCCTGCAGCGTTCGCGCGGTCTCGGCTTTTCCGTCGAGGAATGCCGGCAATTGCTGGCGCTCTATGAGGACAAGGACCGGGCGAGCATCGATGTCAAGGATATCGCTCAGACCAAGCTTGCCGAGATCGACCGAAAGATCCGCGAACTGACGGAACTGCGCCGGACGCTGGAGCACCTGGTGCATGCCTGCCACGGCAACGACAGGCCGGACTGTCCGATCCTCGAAGAGCTGTCGGACGGCGGCTGACCACTTCAGGCGACCTGCATCAGGAAAGCTGCGGCATGTTCTGGTTGGCTGCCTGCGAGGGTTGAGCCCGCTCGTCGGGTTCCTCGTCTTCGCCGTCGTCCAGCACGCCGTCATCCAGCCGATGCTTGATCGCCAGCGCATAGATCACGTCGAGAATATTGCGGTCTCTGAGATGAGGATCCATCAGGGCGAGAAGCGAGGCCCGGACGATCTTCTTGCTGGTGGCCTTCGGACAACGCGCCTTGACGAAATCATAGAGCGCCTCATCCGTCAGCCCTTCCATGGCGCCGTCCACGAGTGCTTCGTAGACCCGCTTCTTTTCCTTCATTTCTTGATGTTCCCCTGCAAATCAGCGGCGTCATGATCTGTCATGTAATTGTCATAAACAATCGCGGATTTGAGGCTTTCCTCCGCCGGGGAAGGATTTGACGTCTATCCGGCGACGGTCTTCCGCCCGCCCTGACTTTTTTTAGTTCCGTCGGGAATAAAACCCGCCGCACGCGCGTATACTCAATCATGGAACGCAAAGAACGCCCCTTCGACGTCATCGGACAGCTTGCAGCGCTGAGGCGCTACGCTCGCTCGCTGGTGCGCAATTCGGACGAGGCGGAGGATCTGGTGCACGATGCGCTGGTGCGCGCCTTCGAGAAGCGAAAGAGCTTCCGCAGCGGCGGCAACCTGCGCACCTGGCTGCTCTCCATCCTGCACAATGCCCATATCGATCGTCTTCGCCGGAACCGGTCGCTGACGCGCCGCCACGATGAAGCAGCTGTCGAAGCCGAGCAATCGCTGCCGGCCGGCCAGGAACATGCCGTGCGCCTGCAGCAGGTGCGCGACGCCTTCTTCGCCCTGCCGGAGGAACAGCGCGAGGCACTGCATCTCGTCGCGATCGAAGACCTTTCCTACCAGGAAGCCGCCCAGGCGCTCGGCATTCCTGTGGGGACGCTGATGTCGCGCATCTCCCGCGCGCGCGCGCAACTGCGCGAATTCGAGGAGAAGACGCCGCGGGTTTCGCATCTGAGACTAATCGGAGGGAACGGCAATGAAAGCAGTTGATCCGATCATCGATGCCGACCTTAACGCCTATGTGGATGGCGAGCTCGATGTCGCCCGTCGCATCCAGGTGGAATCCTATCTTTCCGAGAATCCGGCGATTGCCGCCAAGGTCATGGCCGACCTCAGCGTGAGGGGCGAACTGCGTCTGGCACTGGCCGGCGAAAGTGCCTTTGGCCGCCCCGAGACCCGCGATGCCGCCCGTCGGCTGGAACGTGGCCTTTCCTATGGCCGCATCTTCCATTCCATGCAGCGCGTTGCCGCCGTCGGCATTCTGATCGCCGCCGGCTGGGTGGCGCACAATTCCTTCGGCGCCTTTTCGGCGACCGAGGTGGCGGCATCCGTTCCGGCACCCGCCTATGTCGAGGATGCCGTCCGCGCCTATCAGACGGCGGCTCTGCGCCAATCGATGCCTCCGCAGACGCCGGCCACCTATAGCGCCGACGATATTCGCGCCGCCACCGCGATCGTGATGCCCGAACTGCCCAAGGATTGGAAGGTTGCCGACGTGCAGATCTTCCCGTCCGAATTCGGCCCCAGCGTCGAGATGGCGATCGAACAAGCAGATGGAAAGCAACTGTCGCTTTTTGCCGTCCGTCCGGGCGCCTTCGAGGTCAAGCCGGTCAGTCATCTCACGCTGGAAAAAGCAGAAGCCGCCTATTGGCAGATCGGCGAGGTCGCTTATGCGCTGATCGCCGACGATCGCGGTCTCAATCTCGACCAGGCGGCCGAACGGCTCGCCCGCTCGCTCTATTAATTCAAACCGAGGAGATCAGCATGAACCCGATCAATCCCCGCTATGGCGCCGTCGTCGGCTCCCAGGCCCTCTTCGACGAAGGCCTGCGCCAGCATATGCTGCGCGTCTACAACTATATGGCTCTCGGCCTCGTCATAACGGGCCTCGTCGCCTTTGTCGTCGGCTCGACGCCGGCACTCTACGTCCCGATCTTCGGCTCGCCGCTGAAGTGGGTGGTGATGCTTGCCCCGCTCGCCTTCGTCTTCTTCTTCTCGTTCAAGATCCAGACGATGTCGGCCAGCACCGCTCAGATCACCTTCTGGGCCTTCTGCGCGGTGATGGGCCTGTCGCTCGCTTCCGTCTTCCTGGTCTTCACCGGGATGAGCATCGCGCGGACCTTCTTCATCACCGCGACGATGTTCGGCGCCACCAGCCTCTACGGCTATGCGACGAAGCGTGATCTCTCGCGCATGGGCTCGTTCCTGATGATGGGCCTCTTCGGCGTCATCATCGCCTCGGTCGTCAATATCTTCCTGGGTTCGAGCGCGCTGCAGTTTGCGATCTCGGTGATCGGCATCGTCGTCTTCGTCGGTCTGACCGCTTACGACACGCAGAACATCAAGGAACAGTATTCGGAAAACTTTGATCAGGAATCGAACCAGAAGCTTGCCGTCTTTGGTGCGCTCTCGCTCTACCTGAACTTCGTCAACATCTTCCAGCTTCTGCTCAACTTCACCGGCGAGCGGGAATAGGACCGCGCTTCTGGGGGCAAAGGAAGCGCAGAGCGCCCGGTCTGCAATCTGTGACAGGATGGCAGATCGGGTGTTCACCTAAACGAGACGGCCGGGTCAACGCCCGGCCGTTTTCGTTTAAAGCGCATCGCGTCAAATGGGAATCATGCGACGCGCTTTAAGTCTTTGTTTTATGCATGTCGTTGTCCCAAAACCGCTGCACCCTTTTGGGCAACATGCATTAGATGATGCCCCAGGCGCGATAGCGGCCTCGGCCGGTGATTTCACGAATGCCGATCTCATTGACGAGGTTCAGCGCTCCGCGCGGTGTGATGCGCAGATGACGGGCGATCATCGCCGCCGAGACCATTGGCCGCGACAGAATGAAATCGGCAAGTTCCGGCAGGCTGCTGTTTGAACGGCGGCCGCGAAAGCGCAGCTCCATCTGCGTGCGTGCCAAGGACAAACGATCGATTTCCTTGAGGCCGGCCACAGCACCCAGATGCACCGCCTCCAGAAAGGCTTGCAGCCGCGTGGCGCGATCGCGCGCCCGACGGCGCTCATGGCGCACCAGCTTCAGCCCGCCGTAAAAAGAAAAGAGATGCGAGGCGACCTTGCCGCGGGCGCGTAGATGGCTTGCGACCAGAAGTCCGCCGAGCCAGTGCTGACGCCGCAATGGCTCGATCCTTTCCCAGGCTTCGAAGAGGATGACGGCGCCGAGAACCGGCGGCAAGCTGTCGGCCAACGGCTGGACGCTCCGCCACTCCGCAAGCCGCTGTTCCTCGTCCCACTCGTCGTCACCGAGCAAGCCGAGGGGATCTTCGTTGCGCCTTGCCGGGACAATGGCGGCCGTCTCGCTTGCCGGCGTTTTCCCTGTGTGGATATCGAGCAGCTTCTGCGAGCGGGCAAGAAGCGCATCGATCTCGGCCATCTCCGCAACGAGCGGCCCGTCTTCATGCTCGCCCTCCTCGTCGGTCTCGACCGGACCTGCGGGGCTCTTCGCGTCCGGCACTTTCCCCTCCCCTTCCCCGCCGGTCGCAGTCAGCGTCGCAAGACCCGCGACACCGAGTGCCCAGGAGGGTTCGCCGGTCCAGATGCGCCGACGCGCCCGCAGCACGGAATGGGCGATCGTCAGTTCGTGGGTGGGAGCGCGGCTATCCATATGCGCATCGTGCAAAACGAGATCCTCGACATGCACGAGTTCGCCGGCCACCCAGAGCGCGCCGGCGGCGTCGAAGAAATGGCTGCGTTCGGCAAATCCCTCACCGACCGGCGAGCGCAGCACGCGTTCGTCCAGCCGCGCCACCGCATCCTCCGCCGCGGCAATGGCTGGAAGCAAGGTTTGAAGCATCGCACCGTCAATATCGTAGCGCATTGTTAAGCTTTACAGTTTTTCACAAATGGAAGCAAAACGAATGTTTCCTTCCGCCATGTATGACATGGTTAACAGTGTTTTTCAACAAAACTGCGGGAAAGGAAGCCGTCAAGACGCCTGATCTGCCGGCCGCATATGCTTCTAACCGTCGCAGCTGGCGCGAAGCTTTTTCATAGCCGTTCATCCGGTTTTCCTCGTCGTCGGACCATTTGCCCGCATCAGCGCCATCAGCATCGGTCCGAGCGAGAATTCGCCACGCTCCGCCCGCCGCGTCAGGTCACGCAGGTAGCCGCCGGCAGAGTTGATATGTCCGCCCCTTTCCAGAATGCAGGCGATCACCGTGGCGGCGTTTTCCGGCCCCATGACATCGCAGGCCAGCTGATAGGCGCTCGGGCTGACGCCAAGCGTGGAACGGACGATGACGGCCGCGGCCATCAGATCCCGCCAGCTGCCAATGCCGCCGCCCGGGCCATAAGCGACGATCTCCGGGCAGGACTGCAGAACCATGGCAAGGGGGAAGGATTTCGGCGGCTCCCGCCACGGCTGCGATTCTTCCTCCGGCTTTGCGCCCTGCTTCGTTTCGAAGCTTGGTTCAAGTTCAGATATTAGGTGTGGGTTTGAATTATGTATGTGCCGACCGTTTTGGTTATCATTGGCGTCTGTTTTTTCTGCTTTCGACTTCGATTCCAGCGTCTTGACGATCAATTGCCGAAAAGCTTCGAGATCAGCCAGCAGGCTTTCCATCTCGGCGGTCGACGGGCGGCGCGGCAGGCTTGCGGAAAGCAGGTTGGAATGCTTCTGCATCTCGATCCATTCGCCGGCAATTTCCTCCTCCAGCGCGATCTCGATGAGCTTGGTGATGTCACGCCGGCAAAGTGTCAGGCGCTCTCTCAGGCGCTTCCATTCGAGTTTGGCGGCCATTACCTGAGCCGCCTGCGCCTCGATCTCGCGAGCGCGTACCAGGAGCGGCGCCAGGCTGAAGCCAAAGGCCTCACCAAGCCCGCCCTCGCCATTGCGGCGGGCAAAACGTTTCCCGTTCGGGCTATCCCGCCGGATGATCAGGCCGGCTTCCACCAGCATCGCCAGGTTTCGCCGCAGCGTCGTGCCGGCCATGCCATGCGTGCGCAGCGACAGCTGCTCATTCGATGGGAAGACGACGAAACCGTTGGCCTCGGCAATCTCGTTCTTCGGGTAGAAGGTCAACAGCGCGTTGAGAACAGCCAGGGCACGGTCGGATACGCCGATCATGTCCTTTGCTTCGCACAGCGCACGWAAGATCTTCCACTTGTCGACCGATGCGTCCGGATCGACCTTGCTGGCGCTTTCCTGGCTTGCCAGCATGCCAAGCGTCATCGATCGCCGCCCAAAGGGCGTCGATACATATTGAGGCTCCATGTCCCTCACCTTTTTTCAAGGCAAAAGAAACCTACCACCCAAAAGGATGCCGAAGACGCTTGACAGTGATTCGAGGAAGTGCGATTCTCAGATTGTCCAGATATGAGAAAGGCTTCCGCGGCGGCAACGTTCGGAGGCTTTTTTCTTTTGCGGCCTATTCTCCTGCTTGCAACTTGCCGGCCCGATAGGCTTCATAAAGCTCATCGAGACGGCGTGAAATGTAAGCGCCGAAATCCGGCGCATCGCCGGTCTTCAACGCGATCGTGAAGGAATTGCCGGCGCTCTTGATTCGGCCGGCAATCTTGCCGCCGCTCTTCGGCTTCCAGTCAAATTCCGTGGTTTCGGGCTTCGCCTCTTTCTTGGCGAGCTCGGCAACCAAAAGCTCGAAACGGCGGTCGCTCTCTTCCGCCATGAAACCTCCCGAGGCAATGAGCTTGGCAAGCCGGGCGGCCGTCATCCCATTCCAATCCTGGGCTAGCGCCATCCACCGGCGTCGCCCGATGCCGGGTGCGGCTCCGACCGACCTGACGATCTCGGCGGGAATAGCTTTTGCAACGGATATCAGCTTCGATAGCTCCGTCTTGTCCGTCGACAGCGCTTTCATGATCACCGGGCGCTCAAAACCCTTGAGCTCGAGATTGAGGGCAAAGACCGCGCGCTCGATATAGGAAAGGTTCCGACGCGCCGAATTCTCGATGCCCTGCGCGATGACGACATCGGTATCGTCGAGCTTACGGACGATCGCCTGCACCTTGAGACCGAGCAGCTTGACGGCCTGCAGACGGCGATGGCCGTAGGCGATCTGGTAGCGATCCTCATCATTGGGATGGCGGCGAACGAGGATCGGCACTTCCTGGCCGTTCTCGGCAATCGACTGCACCAACTCGTCCTCAATATCGAGCGGCTGGTCGACAAGGCGGTCGCGGACGAAGGAGGAATCGATCAGATCAGGATCGAGCTCGACGATGCGTTCACCGGAGAGCAAAGCCTCCTGCATCGCCCTGCTCTCTTCCTCCATGCGGCCAAGGGTCAGCGCCATCGTCCGAACCGGCCCGGCCGATCCGCGCGAAGATGGTTCCTCGTAGTTGGCCGCGGCCAACTCCTGCGCCGTATCGTCGAAAAGACCTTTCAGGCGATCGCGTCTGCTCATGCTCGACCCCAGGCTTTGTGAATACCGGCGAGAACCTCGCTGTTGGCGGCATTGACCGATTCCAGCGCCCGGTCATAGGTCGAGCGGCGCACCTGCCCCTTCTCGATCTCGTAGAGCGTCTGCTTGGTCAGGCCGACATCGGCGATCGCCGTCGACTTGAGAATGGTCGCCGTCAACACGTCGTCGCTGAAGAGGCTGCGCAACAGCGCGACGATCTGCGACTGCGGCGCATCGAAAGGTTCGTGACGAGTGACGACATATTTGATGAAATCGTGCTGCAGATCGCCGCCGGCCTTGCGAACGACGGAAAGCAGATCCGAAGTCATCAGCAGGAACTGCGACATGGAAGCGACGTCGACCATCTGCGGATGGATGGTGATCAAAAGAGACGTGGCGGCACAAACGGCGCCAAGCGTGAGGTAACCAAGCTGCGGCGGGCAGTCGATCACCACGATGTCGTAGTCGGCCTCGACCTCGGCAATGGCAACGCCAACGCGACGGAAGAACAGCTCGGCGGGCCGCTGCCGGTCGTTCAGTGCCCGTGGCGTCTCATGCTCGAACTCCATCAGTTCGAGATTGCCCGGCACCAGATCCAGCCCGTCGAAATAGGTCTTGCGGACGATCTCCTTCAGTGGCTTGCGGCCCTCATCATAGCGAATTGCGCCATAGAGCGTATCGCCTTCGGAA
>NZ_JBFTQY010000056.1:0-81668 GCF_056399245.1 Rhizobium sp. 01N447_2 | reverse complement strand
ATCCGCTTGCCGTGCTTGCCCCAGAACTTGTCCGGGTTCTCGACGCTTTCCTCGTACCATTTCAGGTACTTTTCCTTATCGATCAGGGCGCGCGCCTTCACCGGCTTCGTGACCGGATAGATCTTCTCCGACATGCAACTCCTCCTCATGGGACATGCGACGGGCCGCGTGAGCTAGGAAGGGCCCGGACTGAAATCACGGCAATTCATAGCAGTTCGCACCGTCACGGCAATTAGACGAAGGTCATTTCATTTCGGAAGAATTGCAATTATGCGACAGTGCGGTTATATAGCGGCATATTTCCCGGACATTGTGGTGACAATCCACGGACCGCGACCGGCGCGGACGATAGAAGGACTATATCCATGGCTCAAACACTGCTCATGCCGAAGGCGACCGCCATCTGGCTCGTCGACAATACGGCACTGTCTTTCGATCAGATCGCGCAGTTCTGCAAACTGCATCCGCTCGAAGTCAAGGCAATCGCCGACGGCGAAGCGGCGCAGGGCATCAAGGGCCTCGACCCGATCTCGACAGGACAGCTTTCCCGCGACGAGATTGCCCGCGCCGAGGCCAATCCGAACCACAAGCTGAAGCTTTCCGAACCGAAGGTGCGGGTGCCGGAATCCAAGCGCCGCGGTCCGCGTTATACGCCGGTTTCCAAGCGCCAGGACCGCCCGAACGCCATTCTCTGGCTCGTTCGCAACCATCCGGAACTGAAGGACGCGCAGATTTCCCGCCTCGTCGGCACGACGAAGTCGACCATCGAGCAAATCCGCGAGCGCACCCACTGGAACTCCGCCAACCTGGCGCCGATGGATCCGGTAACGCTCGGCCTCTGCAGCCAGATCGATCTCGACATGGAAGTGGAAAAGGCCTCCAAGGGCCGTCCGCTGCCGACCGCTGCCGAGCTTGGCGCAACGCTGCAATCGGCTCAGGAAACCGAGCGCCTGACCCCGAGCTACGAGCGCGAGGAGGAAAAGGAAAAGGAAATCGACGCCGATGCCGTCTTCCGCAAGCTGAGCTCGCTGCGCTCGGCGCCGAAGGACGAGGACGACGATCAGTACTGAGACATCATAGATCTCACAAAAAACCCCGCCGGTATGAGCTGACCGGCGGGGTTTTTTGTTGCGGATTGGCTGTTTCGATTTAGCTGCGGAACAGGGTGAGAATGTTCTGCGCCGAACTGTTGGCGATCGATAGCGACTGGATGGCGAGCTGCTGCTGCGTCTGCAACGCCGAGAGCTTGCTCGATTCCTCTTCCATATCGGCATCGACCAGACGGCCGACGCCGGAGTCGATCGAATCGTGCAGACCGCTGACGAATGTTTCCTGCAGCTGGATCCGGGTCGAGATCGAGCCCAATGCCGAGCCGGCGGCGGTCATAGCGCCGAGAACCAGTTCGACACCGGTCAGGGCTGCGTCAAGCTGACCCTGGGTGAAACCGGTGATGTCGAGATCATATATTGACGCCATGACGATGACGGTGCCGCCATAGGTTCCGTTGAAGGCCGTGCCGATGATACCGCTGGACGTCTCGATTGCACCGGTGCTCGTCATGCCGAAAAGCACGTTTCCAAGCGAGCCCGAATCAAGCACGTAGTCCGTCATCTTGACGGAGACGGCATTGCTGCCGTCGCGCACGAAGGACGAAACAACGCTCTTAGTGCCGGAGGCGCCGGCAACCCAGTTCTCGCCGGAGAAGGACGCCGATTGAGCGATGCTGAGCAGTTGCTCCTGCAGCTGGTCGAGTTCTTGCTGGATCTTCGTCTTGTCGACGCCCTTTTCCGTGGCGGCGACGATCTTGGCCTTGATGTCACTGACGACATCGAGTGCGCTATCCATGGCCGAATAGGCGGTATCGACCTTGGCCGCGCCGAGACCGAGCGCGTCGGAGACGGCCGAAAGCGCCTTGTTGTCAGAACGCATGGTCGTAGCAATCGACCAGTAAGCGGCATTGTCAGCCGCCTTTTCGACACGATAACCCGATGAAACGCGACCCTGGGTGTCCTTGAGGCTATCGTTTACGCCGCGCAAAGTCTGCAGCGCTGCCATGGCAGCGTTGTTGGTAAGGATGCTTGTCATGATCCGTTCCACAATCGTTGAGAAAGAGGCAATCCGGACTACAGCGCCGCGCGTCTTTCAGACGCGCAAAGGACGCTGTAGCACTTCTACTGCTGCATAATTTTGCCCTTAAATCGATTCCGATTTAAGGAATTATGCAGTAGGCCGGTAACGGCGACCGCGTCATGCAAAGCCTGCTATGCAAGCCATTGCCGTTAACAAATGCTTGCAACAACATGGTTAACAATTCCTCAATTAGCTTTACCGAAAGTTTAATTTCACATCGGCAGGGAGCCCAAACCGCGCCCACGCAGCGCCTCGGCAATTTCCTCTAAAATCGTTGGATCATCAATGGTTGCAGGCATTTTCCACGGTATGCCATCAGCGATCTTCTGCATCGTGCCGCGCAGAATTTTGCCGGAGCGTGTCTTCGGCAACCGGTTAACGGTGATGGCCGTCTTGAAGGCGGCGACAGGCCCGATCGAGTCACGAATCATCGCCACGACCTCTGATTCGATCGCCGTCGCGTCCCGGGAAACATGTCGTTTCAGCACCAGGAAACCGCAGGGCGCCTGACCCTTCAGCACATCGATCACGCCGATAACAGCGCATTCGGCGACATCGGGATGACGCGCGCAGACCTCCTCCATCGCCCCGGTCGACAGCCGATGACCGGCGCAATTGATGATGTCGTCGGTACGCGACATGATGAAGAGATAGCCGTCTTCATCGACATAGCCGGCGTCGGCCGTCTTGTAGTAACCGGGAAACTCATCGAGATAGGCCGATCGGAAACGGTCGTCCGCGTTCCAGAGGGTCGGCAGACAGCCGGGCGGCAAGGGCAGCTTGATGACGATATTGCCGAGTGTTCCTGCTTCGATCGGGTGACCGGCATCGTCGAGCACCGCAATATCATAGCCGGGCATCGGCAGTGTCGGCGAACCGTGCTTGATGGGAAGGGCGCCGAGACCGAGCGGATTTGCCGCGATCGGCCAGCCGGTCTCCGTCTGCCACCAATGATCGATGACGGGTATGCCAAGCATGCGCTCCGCCCATTTCAACGTTTCGGGATCCGCCCTCTCGCCGGCCAGAAACAGCGCCCGTAGATCCGGCATGGGATATTGGCGCATCTGTTCACCGTCACCGTCCTCCCGCCGGATGGCGCGGAATGCCGTTGGGGCCGTAAAGAGCACCCGCACCTGATACTCTGAAACAATGCGCCAGAATGTGCCCGCATCCGGAGTGCCGACCGGCTTCCCCTCGAAGATCAGTGTGGTTACGCCTGATAGCAGCGGTGCATAGACGATATAGGAATGTCCGACGACCCAGCCGATATCCGAAGCCGTCCAGAAGACCTCGCCCGGCTTCAAGCCGTAGATATTCCGCATCGACCAGTTGAGCGCGACCATATGGCCGCCATTGTCGCGCACGACGCCCTTCGGTTGGCCTGTCGTGCCCGAGGTATAGAGGATGTAGAGCGGATCGGTCGCCTTGACGGAGACACAGCCGATCTCGGTGCCACGATGCCGCGCCACCGCCGCCTCGAAATCCTGATCGCGACCGCTGGCGAGATCTGCCCGAAGCTCCGGCCGCTGCAGCACCAGACAGCCGTCCGGCTTCGAATGCGCGATCTCGATCGCCTGATCGACCAGGGGCTTGTAGGCGACGATGCGACCAGGCTCGAGCCCGCAGCTCGCGGTGATCACCAGCTTCGCACCGCAATCGTCGATGCGCGCCGCAAGTTCGCTGGCGGCAAACCCGCCGAAAACGACGGAGTGAACCGCACCGATGCGGGCGCAGGCGAGCATGGAAAAGACCGCCTGCGGCACCATCGGCATATAAAGGATGACGCGATCGCCTTTGCCGATGCCGCGCTCGACCAGCGCTGCTGCAATGGCCATCACCTCCCGAAGCACCTCATCATAGGTGAAACGGCGCTTCTCGCCGTTCATTGCGCTGTCGAAGATGACCGCCGTCTCGCCGCCGCGGCCGGCAGCCACATGCCGGTCCAGGCAATTATGGCATGTATTGGTTTCCGCGTCTGAGAACCAACGGCCATAGACGACTTCATTGGGTGAAAAAATCCGCTCTGGCGGCTTGAACCAGTCGATGTCACTGGCCGCTTCGCGCCAGAAGGCTTCGGGATCGCGTTTCCAGGCCGCATAGGCCTGATGATAGCCGTTCTGCATTTGCTCCTCCCCAGGACATGCAAACCTAATCTAGGCGGCATTAAGGGGAACAGGAAGCCCGACCAAAGCAGCGTTTCAGCGCGCGCCGAAAATCGCCGATCCGACGCGGACGCTTGTGGCGCCGAAGGCGATCGCCGTCTCATAGTCGCCCGACATGCCCATGGAAAGCTTTTCGACGCCGCATTTGAGTGCGAGCTTTGCCAGCAGGGCGAAATGCGGCCCGGGGTTTTCCTCGGCCGGCGGAATGCACATCAACCCTTCGATCGAAAGGCCGAGCTCGTCGCGGCAGAAGGCGACGAAGGCTGGCGTGTCGTCAGGAGCAATGCCCGCCTTCTGCGGTTCGAGCCCGGTATTGACCTGGACGTAGAGCCGCAGCGTCTTGGCTTGCCGTTTCATCTCCTCGGCAAGCGCGCGCGCGATCTTTTCCCGGTCCACCGTCTCGATGACGTCGAAAAGCGCTACGGCATCCGACGCCTTGTTCGATTGCAGCGGTCCGATCAGATGCAGCTCGATATCGGGCCGCTCAGCCTTCAGCGTCGGCCACTTGCCCTGGCTTTCCTGCACGCGGTTCTCGCCGAAAACCCGCTGTCCGGCGTCGATGGCCGGTCGGATTGCGTCCGCCTCGAAGGTCTTCGACACCGCGACGAGCTGAACGGAACCCGCCGAACGACCTGCTTCGCGTTCCGCGGCGGCAATCCGCGACCGCACGTCGTTCAAGCGCTCTTGAAGTTCCATCAATCTGCCTCGGCATATCAGTATGAAAAGGATCGGCAATGCCAGATCCGGATAATTTTAGGCCAGACCGGCCCAAAATCTGAATCCGGATCTAAATCAAAGAAATAGAGCATGATGTCGTCCGAAAACCGCTCACGCTTTTCGGCATCATGCTCTATCGAGCCAATCTGTGCTTGCCAAGTCCTGCCTTGGCGAAATCGCTTGCTCATGATCAAGATCGGACGCTTGCAGCACCTGCAAAACTTGACGCTGTAGTGGTTTCATGGTGAAGGTCTCGGCCAACTCCCCTGATTTTCCGGAAATACGAATACCATGGCCACCGAACGTTATAATCCGCGCGATGCCGAGCCCCGCTGGCAGCAGAAATGGAATGAAGACAAGGTCTTCGAGACCGACAACGCCGATCCGCGCGAAAAATATTACGTCCTCGAAATGTTCCCCTATCCGTCGGGGCGCATCCATATGGGCCATGTCCGCAATTACGCCATGGGCGATGTCGTCGCCCGCTACAAGCGCGCCCGCGGCTACAACGTGCTGCATCCGATGGGCTGGGACGCCTTCGGCATGCCGGCGGAGAATGCCGCCATGGAGCGTGGCGTTCACCCCGCCTCTTGGACCTACCAGAATATCGCCTCGATGAAGGCGCAGCTGAAAGCCATGGGGCTTTCGCTGGACTGGAGCCGCGAATTCGCCACCTGCGACGTCGAATATTACCAGCACCAGCAGCATCTCTTCGTGGATTTCCTGGAGAAGGGCCTGGTCTATCGCAAGCAGTCCAAGGTCAACTGGGATCCTGTCGATAATACCGTGCTCGCCAACGAACAGGTAATCGATGGACGCGGCTGGCGTTCCGGTGCGCTGGTCGAACAGCGCGAATTGACGCAATGGTTCTTCAAGATCACCGACTTCAGCGAGGATCTGCTGGACGCGCTGGATACGCTCGACCAGTGGCCGGAAAAAGTCCGCCTGATGCAGAAGAACTGGATCGGCCGTTCGGAAGGCCTGACGATCCGCTGGGAGATCGTGCCGGAAACGGCACCCGCCGGCGAGAGCGAAGTCACGGTCTATACCACCCGGCCAGACACGCTCTTCGGCGCCTCTTTCCTGGCGATCGCCGCCGATCATCCGCTGGCGAAGGATGCCGCCGCGAAGAACCCTGATATCGACGCCTTCTGCGAGGAGTGCCGTCGCGCTGGCACCTCGCTCGCAGCGCTCGAGACCGCCGAAAAGAAGGGCATGGATACCGGTATTCGCGTCCGGCATCCGCTTGATCCCTCTTGGGAGCTGCCCGTCTATATCGCCAACTTCGTCCTGATGGATTATGGCACGGGCGCGATCTTCGGCTGCCCGTCGGGCGACCAGCGCGACCTTGATTTTGCCCGCAAATATGACCTGCCGGTCGTGGCCGTCGTCATGCCAAGGGATGGCGATGCGGCAAACTTTTCCGTCGGCGACACCGCCTATGACGGTGATGGCGTGATGATCAATTCACGCTTCCTCGACGGCAAGACCACGGAGGAAGCCTTCAATGTCGTCGCCGATCGGCTGTCGGCCGCTTCGCTCGGCAATGCACCGCAGGGCGAGCGTAAGGTCAACTTCCGTCTGCGCGACTGGGGTATTTCCCGCCAGCGTTATTGGGGCTGCCCGATCCCGGTCATCCATTGCGATGATTGCGGTGTCGTGGCAGTGCCGAAGGCGGACCTGCCGGTCAAGCTGCCAGACGACGTCGCTTTCGACCAGCCCGGCAATCCGCTCGACCGTCACCCGACCTGGCGTCATGTCTCTTGCCCGAACTGCGGCAAGGATGCCCGCCGCGAGACGGATACGATGGACACCTTCGTCGATTCGAGCTGGTATTTCACCCGCTTCACCGCGCCCTGGGAAGGAAAGCCGACCGATCCGGAGGCGGCAAACCGCTGGCTGCCGGTCGACCAGTATATTGGCGGCATCGAGCACGCGATCCTGCACCTGCTCTATTCTCGCTTCTTCACCCGCGCCATGCGCGAGACCGGTCACGTCGCCGCCACCGAACCTTTCAAGGGTCTCTTCACCCAAGGCATGGTGGTCCACGAAACCTATAGCCGCGGCGCCGGCGCCAGCCGCGAATGGGTGGCACCCGCCGATATCCGCATCGACGAACTCGACGGCAAACGCCGGGCTTTCCTGCTGACGTCGGGCGAGGAAGTCGCGATCGGCTCGATCGAGAAAATGTCTAAGTCGAAGAAGAACGTCGTCGATCCTGACGATATCATTGCCTCCTACGGCGCCGATACCGCTCGTTTCTTCGTTCTGTCCGACTCCCCGCCGGAGCGCGATGTCATCTGGTCCGAAGCAGGCGTCGAAGGCGCTCATCGCTTTACCCAGCGTTTGTGGCGCCTGATTTCCGAAGCTGCGGACGCGCTCTCCGCCGTCGCACCGGCGCCGGCAACCGATGGGGAAGCGTTGTCAATCTCGCAGGCTGCCCACAAAACGCTGAAGGCTGTCCAGAACGACTATGACAAGCTCTGGTTCAACAAGGCCGTTGCCCGAATTTATGAACTCGTCAACGCGCTGGCCGCACCGATGACGAAGGTTGCGGCAGGCGAGGGTGATGCCACCTATCGCTCAGCGGTACGCGATGCCGCAGAGATCCTGATTCAGCTCGTCTCTCCAATGACGCCGCATCTGGCTGAGGAATGCTGGGCCGCACTCGGCAATGAAGGGTTGCTTGCCCGGGCAAGCTGGCCGCAGTACGACGAAACACTCGTTATCGAAAACGATGTCGTCCTGCCGGTACAGATCAATGGCAAGAAACGCGCTGAATTGACAATTTCTCGCGATGCAGATCAGAATGCCGTTACCGACGCCGTACTGGATCTGGATGCGGTGAAGAACGCGTTGAACGGRCAGGCACCGAAAAAGATCATCGTGGTTCCCCAAAGGATTGTAAACATTGTCGTCTGATATCGCTTGCAAGCTGGCCCGCAATGCCGGCATCGCCATGATCCTTGCCTCCGCGGCTTTTCTCTCCGCCTGCCAGGTTCGTCCGCTCTACTCCGAGAGTTCCGGTGTCACTGAAAAGCTTTCCTCGGTCGGCTTTTCCCCAGCAGGCAGCCGCATCGAACAACAGGTTCGTAACCACTTGATCTTCCTAGCGTCACGTGGAGCCGGCGAGCCGGAGAAACCGGAATATCTGGTCGAAATGCACGCCACGTCGACCGTTGCCGATACGTTGCTGACGGAATCCGACGATACCTCGCGAGCCGGTCGTGTGACCGTCAGCGTCACCTACACGCTACGCGCCGCGACCGACAATCATGTCATCAAGGCCGGCAGCCGCGCGACCACGGCGCTGGTGGATTTCCCTGACCAGGAATTCGCCAAGCAGCGCGCAATCCGTGATGCCCAAAACCGTGCGGCAGATCAGGTAGCGGAATTCGTAGGGGCCGATATCGCCGCTGCTCTCAGCCGCTGAGGGCGGAGATGTGGCCGAGATAAAATCCCACGAATTCGAGACCTTCCTGCAGAAATCGGCACGGAACTATCGGATTTTCGTCATCTACGGGCCGGATCGCGGCCTTGTTTCCGAACGAGCGGGCTTGCTCGCCGGCAAGAGCGGTGTCGCGCTTGACGATCCCTTCTCGCTGACGAAGCTCGATGTCGGCGACCTGCAGAAGGATCCCGGGCGGTTGGTCGACGAGGTCCAGTCGATCGGGCTGTTCGGCGGTGAGAAACTGATCTGGATCCGAGGTGCCGCCAACGAGAAATACCTGGTCGATTCCCTCGCGTTGCTGGCAGAAAAGCCACTCGAAGCCGCCTATCTGATCGTCGAGGCCGGCGACCTGAAGAAGGGCTCGCTGCTGCGCAAGACCGCAGAAGCCGCACGATCTGTCATGACGATCCCCTCCTACGCCGACGACAGCCGCGCCTTGAATGCCTTGATCGATACTGAACTTAGCGCAGAGAAGCTCGGCATTACGCCGGCCGCGCGCCAGGCGCTGATCGCGTTGATCGGCGGCGATCGGATCGCTTCGCGAAACGAGGTGCGCAAGCTTGCTCTATACTGCCGCGGCTTCGATACGGTCGAAGAACATCACGTTACCGAAATAATCGGCGACGCCAGCGCCATTTCGGTCGACGATGCCGTCGACGCCATTCTCGGCGGTGATCTCAACGCCTTTCTGCATGCCATGCAAAAGATCAGCAGTTCGAAAACCGCGATCTTTCTGGTTCTGCAGGCATGCCTGAAGCAATTCCAGCTTCTGGATTCGATGCGCGCCGAAATGGATGAAAAACGGCTGCAGCCGCCTCAGATCATGCAAACGATGGGGCGGCATTTGCATTTTCGCCGCAAGCCAATCGTCGAACAAGCGCTGCGCCAATGGACCGCAGAAAGCATCGCCCGTGAATCCAATCGGCTACAGGCCGCTATTCTGCAAAGCAGACGACGGCAGGTGCTGGAAGACAGCGTTGCGATGCAAACGCTTCTTTCCACCACCCTTCAATCCAGCCGGAAATCCGCCTGACCAACGCGCGTTGACCGAAAATCGAGATTGATTATCGGACAGCACATTGCGAGGGTTGAAGTTAGAGCGTCCTATGTGCGTCCCCAGGACGCACGGCGCTCTAGCGCCTCTCGAGCAAGCGGCAGATTTCCTCGAGCTGCTCCAATGACTTATACGAAATTTTGATCTGGCCGCCGCTTGCCTTGTGATTGATCGCAACATCAAGGCCGAGCGCATCGGAAAGTGTCCGTTCCAGCGCCAGCGTGTCGGAATCCTTCTGATCTCGCCGCAATGTCGCCTGCTGCGGCTCCGATTGGGCCTTGATATTGTTTTGCGCCAGCTTTTCCGCATCACGCACCGACATGCCCTTGGCAACGATCGTACGGGCAAGACTTGCCGGGTCGGATGTTGAAACCAATGCACGCGCGTGCCCAGCCGATAGGCTGCCGGCGGCAAGCAGATCGCGAACCGGATCAGGCAGCTTCAGCAAGCGCAAGGAATTGGCAACGTGGCTGCGGCTTTTTCCGATGATTTCGCCGAGGTCGTTCTGGGTGTAGCCGTATTCCGCGATAAGCTGCTCATAACCCAAGGCCTCTTCGAGGGCATTGAGATCCGCGCGCTGCACGTTTTCGACAATGGCGATTTCCAGCGCCGTCTTATCGTCCACATCACGGATAATGACGGGAATCTCGATCAGCCCGGCAAGCTGAGCTGCGCGCCAGCGTCGTTCGCCGGCGATGATTTCATATCGGTCCCGCGACATCGTCCGCACAACAATCGGCTGAACGATACCGTGTTGACGAATGGAGCTTGCGAGATCGTGCAGCTCCGAGTCATCGAAGAACCGACGGGGGTTGCGGGGGTTACGGCTGACGAACTCGATCGGGATCATTCTGTCGGCGCTGATAGTCCGCTCGGCTTCCACCGGGACAGGCTGATCCATTTCACCAATCAGCGCCGCAAGGCCACGGCCCAATCGCCTCTTCGATACATCGTCATTCATGATCTACACTCACCTACACCCCTAAAATGATATCACGCGGCCAGTCTTTGGCGCTCCCGTTGGATGACCTCGGAGGCCAACTGCAAGTAGGCCTGGCTGCCCGCGCACTTCAAGTCATAGAGAATAGCCGGCTTGCCATAGGAGGGTGCCTCGGAAACGCGGACGTTGCGCGGAATTAACGTATGGTAAACCTTGTCCCCGAGATGCGTACGCACGTCATTGACCACCTGCTGGGCAAGATTGTTACGCGCATCGAACATCGTCAAGACGATACCCTGAATATCCAGGCGCGGGTTAACCGTTCGCCGAACCTGGCTGACGGTCTCGAGCAGCTGGCTCAACCCCTCCAGCGCAAAGAATTCACATTGCAGCGGCACCAAGACCGAATGAGCTGCCGCCATGGCATTCATCGTCAGCAGGTTGAACGATGGCGGGCAATCCAGAAGAATATAAGAAAACGCCATGGCTTCGGGCGAAGACAGCGCTTTCCGCAATTTGAACACCCGATCGCTCTGCTGCGAGATTTCCATCTCGATGCCAAGAAGATCCATCGTCGACGGGACGATAAAGAGATTGGGAACCGCTGTTTCGAGAGTCACTTCGGTAATGCCACGATCACCGACCATCAGATCGTAGGAGGACAGCTTGCGATCACGACGATCAATACCGAGGCCTGTGCTGGCATTGCCCTGCGGATCGAGATCGACGATCAAGACGCGCTCGCCAATAGCAGCAAGCGCTGTTGCCAGATTGATTGCTGTGGTCGTCTTGCCAACGCCACCCTTCTGATTTGCGATGGTGATAATCCGATGTCGTTCGCCAGCCATTGCCGCAATATCCGATCTGTTAAACCAAGCGCCGGAGATTTGATACTTCCAAAATAACAGATTCCTGCTCGACGGCGCTCCTATGTTCTAACAGATCGAATTCCCACCGACCACGTGCTTTGTCGATTTCCTTCCGGTAATCCCGGCCTTTATGAAAAAAGCCACGACAATTTTCCTTGCCAAGCATCCAAGCGGCCGAATATCCGATAAGCCCATCAAGATCGGCAAGCGCGCGCGCTGAAATCGCACCGCATTCGCCAACATCCGTATAGGCATCTTCGATTCGAATGCTATGCACGCTGCCGCGCGCATTTGTTTCCCGTAGCGCGGTCCGCAGAAACGCTGCCTTTTTATGGTTGCTTTCGACCAGATGGACCCATCCACCTTGCAGCTCGGCCAGGAAAATCGCCGTAATAACGCCCGGAAAGCCACCTCCACTGCCGAGGTCAACCCAGGTAACCGGTTGCGGATGAATCTGAAAAATCTGGCTGCTATCGGCGATGTGCCGGTGCCATAGATCATCGAGTGTCGACGGCGCCACCAGATTAATTGCTTTCGCCCACTTCTGAAACAGCGCTGCAAAGTGTTGCAGCCGCTCCTGTGTTTCACGTGAAACACGCAAACCGTTTAATTCCATTCTGAAAGACTCTCAAATCTTGTAATCAGGCGCTGTGACGAGCAGAAGAGGGTAGGCGACGCAAGTGCACAAGCAGCAATGCGATTGCTGCGGGCGTCATCCCTTCAACGATTGCGGCCTGGGCGATGTTGAAAGGTCGAGCAGCGCTGAGTTTTGCCTTGAGCTCGTTCGAGAGACCGGAGAGTACGTTATAATTGAAATCTAGCGGTATCTGCCGGTCTTCGTCGCGTTGTTGATCGGCAATCGCCGTGGCTTGTCGATCCAGATAAACCGAATACCCGGCCTCGATTTCCAACGCTTCCGCAACTTTCGGCCCGATCGCGTCAAGCGCCTCCGGCCAAACATGCCGGAGCGCGGCCAGATCATAATTCGGATAGGAAAGCAAATCATAGGCAGTTCGGCGCTGCCCATCGAGATTTATATTCAGGCCCGCGCGTCGCGCTTCATTCGGCGTGACCGTCAGCGACCGCAACAGCGCCCGGCCATTTTCGATTTCGGCCTGATAGGACGTGAATCGCTGTACCCGCTCGCTGCTCACGCATCCGAGCCGCATGGCCAGGGGCGTCAAACGCATATCGGCATTGTCAGCCCGTAAAGTCAGCCGATACTCCGCGCGCGATGTAAACATTCGGTACGGCTCCGTAACGCCGCGTGAGGTGAGATCGTCGATCATGACGCCGATATAGGAACTCGTTCGGCTAAAATGGAACGGTTCCGAATCGATGCTTCGCAATGCAGCATTCAACCCGGCTGCCAGACCCTGGGCGGCAGCCTCTTCATATCCGGTGGTGCCATTGATCTGACCGGCGAGAAACAGGCCTTTCAACCGTTTGACTTCAAGCGACGGCGTCAGCTCTCTCGGATCAACATGATCATATTCGATCGCATAGCCCGGTTGCAGAATTCTTGCCACTTCAAGACCCGGAATCGTTTTGATGAATTCGGCCTGAACCTCCGCCGGCAAGGAGGTAGAAATCCCGTTCGGATAGACCGTGTCATCGTCCAGTCCCTCGGGCTCGAGAAAGACCTGATGTCCATCCCGCTCTCCGAATTTCACCAGCTTGTCTTCGATAGACGGACAATAACGAGGCCCGACGCCTTCGATCTGCCCGGAATACATCGCCGAGCGCATAATGTTGTCGACAATAATGCGATGGGTCGCTTCGATCGTCCTGGTGACCCCGCATTCGATCTGTGGCGTGGTAATCGCGTCGGTCATGAAGGAGAACGGAACAAGCTCCTCGTCAGCCCCTTGTCGGCCGACGGATTGCCAGTCGATTGTCTTTCCATCCAGCCGCGCTGGTGTTCCGGTCTTCAGACGTCCCAGCCGCAATCCCAAGCGGGCGAGGGTCGCAGACAATCCGATCGACGGCGCTTCACCGACACGCCCGGCCGGTGTCTTTTCCGAACCGATATGAATAAGACCGCGCAGAAAGGTTCCAGTGGTCAAAACCACCGCCGGCGCTTTCAGGGTTCGACCATCCTTCATAATCACGCCAGTGACGCGACCATCGACAACGTCCAGATCGAACGCATCGCCTTCGATGATATCCAGGCCTGGAGTCGCTTCGATCGCCGCCAGCATTGCCAGGCGATAAAGCTTTCGATCGGCCTGTGTCCGCGGACCGCGGACAGCCGCGCCCTTCTTCTTGTTCAGCATCCTGAACTGAATGCCCGCAGCATCGGCAATACGACCCATCAGCCCGTCCATCGCGTCGATTTCCCGAACCAGATGGCCCTTGCCAAGCCCACCGATTGCCGGATTACACGACATGACGCCAATCGTGTCGCGTCTATGCGTAATCAGAGCGGTTTTCGCCCCGAGACGCGCAGCTGCGCCGGCAGCCTCCGAGCCCGCATGGCCGCCACCTATCACAATCACATCGAAGGCATTATCTGTCATTCAAGACTCCACATCCGGCAGACGTTTCACGTGAAACCAGCGTAAGCTGGCGCCTAGGGTTTCACGTGAATCATTTGCCGATACAAAACTCCGAGAAGATCACCCCGAGCAGCTGTTCGACGTCCACTCTTCCGGTAATTCTGCCCAAATACTCAGCGGCAATTCGCAGCTGCTCGGTCCGCAGTTCGAGACTCACATCCGCCTGCGATATTGCCGCATCGAGCGCCGTTAAACATTTCGCTAGCGAATCCTTATGCCGTTGGCGGCTGGGGATTGCCATAGATAGGCCGGCAAAACGTTTGTCGACAATGTTGCCGATCAACCGGCGTAGTTCCGGCAGACCGTCACCCGTCGCCGTCGAAATCTGCAGATCATACCGATCCGCTGCGATATCGATGAGATCCTTCTTTGTCCCGACAGTAACATGTGGAGAGGCTTGCTCCAAGTCGTCGGGAATCAGAGGATCCGTCATGTCAACCAGCATCAGGACAAGATCGGCATCGCGAAGCGCAATACGCGCGCGCCGCACGCCTTCCATTTCGACCCTGTCGTCCGCCTCACGAAGTCCCGCAGTGTCATAGAGCTTGATCAGATAACCATCAATATCGAGATCAACCTGCAGGACATCGCGCGTGGTTCCGGCAATCTCCGTCACAATTGCCACGTCACGACGGGCCAAAGCATTCAGCAGGCTCGATTTTCCGGCGTTCGGAGCGCCGGCGATGACCACCTTGAAGCCGTCTCTGATAATCTCGCCGGCCGAAGCTGCAGCCAGGTGATGCTCGATATCACTGCGAAGTTCCCCCATATCGGCCCAGACCATATCCGACACCGACCCTGGAACGTCATCCTCGTCGGGGAAATCAAGTTCCGCCTCGATCAGCGCTCGGGCGCGCGTTAATCGTTCCGCCCACGAATCGTAAATTGTGGAAAGCCCGCCTGCGCTGTGTTCGACCGCGAGGCGTCGCTGCATTTCTGTCTCGGCGCCGATGAGGTCGGCCAGTCCTTCCACCTCGAGGAGATCAAGTTTGCCGTTTTCAAAGGCCCGGCGGGAGAACTCGCCCTCGACTGCCATTCGAACACCCGGAATATCGCCGAGCGCGTGAAACAGCGCCGCCAGCACTGCTCTGCTGCCGTGGATTTGCAGCTCGGCAACATCCTCGCCGGTAAACGAATTCGGGGCAGGAAAAAATAGCACCAGACCACTATCGATCGGTTGATCGTTACGAGTCCGAATCGTCCGGTAAGATGCCTGCCGGGTTGTCGGAACGGATCCGACGAGTTTCACCAAAGTGTCTCTGGTCAGCGGCCCGCTGATTCGAACGACCGAAACACCCGAAGGCAGGGCACCGCTCGATAGCGCATATATGGTATCATTCAACATGGCCATATCGCCTGGTCCGCCGCTTGGAATCGAAATTGATTCCTCTCAAATAGAAAAGCTGGAGGCGTCATGACGATGCCTCCAGCTTTGGGGGTGAATCCGGCTAAGGATTATGTGTTCATCGATTCGAAGAAGTCGGAATTGTTCTTTGTCTGCTTCAGCTTGTCGATAAGGAATTCGACCGCATCGGTTGTGCCCATTGGAGCAAGGATGCGGCGGAGCACGAAGATCTTCTGCAGATCCTGGCGCGGAACCAGAAGGTCCTCCTTGCGCGTACCGGACTTCAGGATATCCATGGCCGGGAAGATACGCTTATCGGCGACCTTGCGATCGAGGACGATTTCCGAGTTGCCCGTGCCCTTGAATTCTTCGAAGATCACTTCGTCCATGCGGCTGCCGGTATCGATCAGCGCCGTCGCGATGATCGTCAAAGAGCCGCCTTCCTCGATATTACGCGCCGCGCCGAAGAAGCGCTTCGGCCGCTGCAGAGCGTTGGCGTCCACACCGCCGGTCAGGACCTTGCCTGACGAGGGAACGACCGTGTTATAGGCACGGCCCAAGCGCGTGATAGAATCGAGCAGGATGACAACGTCGCGTCCGTGTTCGACAAGGCGCTTGGCTTTCTCGATGACCATCTCGGCCACCTGCACGTGACGGACGGCTGGTTCGTCGAAGGTCGAGGAGATAACCTCGCCGCGAACCGAGCGCTGCATGTCGGTCACTTCTTCGGGGCGTTCATCGATCAGCAGGACGATCAGATAGCACTCCGGATGGTTGGCGGTGATCGAATGCGCGATGTTCTGCAACAACACGGTCTTACCGGTACGCGGCGGCGCGACGATCAATCCACGCTGGCCCTTGCCGAGCGGCGCCACCAGGTCGATCACACGTGGCGACAAATCCTTGGTGGTCGGAATATCGAGTTCCATCTTGAAGCGCTCGTTCGGATAGAGCGGCGTCAGATTGTCGAAATGGACCTTGTGCCGGATCTGTTCCGGATCGTCGAAATTGATGGTGTTGACCTTGAGCAGCGCGAAATAGCGCTCGCCTTCCTTCGGTCCACGGATCGGGCCTTCGACGGTATCGCCGGTTTTCAGCGAGAAACGGCGGATCTGCGACGGGGAGATATAAATATCATCCGGGCCCGGCAGGTAGTTCGCATTGGGCGACCGCAGGAAGCCGAAACCGTCCTGCAGCACTTCGACGACGCCTTCGCCGATGATTTCGACATCCTGGCTGGCAAGCATCTTGAGGATCGCAAACATCAGCTCCTGCTTGCGCATCGTGCTTGCGTTCTCGACCTCGAGCGATTCGGCAAATGCCAGCAGATCCGTCGGGGATTTACTCTTAAGTTCCTGAAGCTTCATTTCAGCCATGAAGTGACCAATACTCTTTTTAATTTCAAAGGGGAAAGGCGATGTTGGGTCGTATTCGGTACCGCGAAAGGGCTCGCAGACGACTGAACTCTACACACATGCCACGTAGATGAGATGCGCGGAAAATAGCGACTCGCAATCGCTGCCGCAAGAGGGCTGCTTAAAATGAAGCAAATTTAACCTGAGGACGGTTTTCATCAGAACGGCTTCACCACGACGAGGATGACGATCAGGATCATCAGCACTGTCGGGGCCTCGTTCATGAACCGCCAATAACGCGCCGAGCGGCGATTTTCATCCCGCTCGAACGCTCCGACGGCGCGGCTGAAGAACATATGAACAGCGGTCAGCAATACGACGAGACCGATCTTGGCATGCAGCCAGCCGCCGTGGAATCCATAGACCGACCAGGCGAGATAGAGGCCGAAAATCCACGTCAACATCATCGCCGGCGTCATGATGATTCGAAGCAGCCGACGCTCCATCACCTTGAAGGTTTCCGATTGCACCGAGCCGGGCTCCGCATCGGTGTGATAGATGAACAGCCGCGGCATATAGAACAGCCCGGCCATCCAGGAAATGACCGCGATGATGTGCAGCGCCTTGATCCAGAGGTAGAGATTATCGGGGTTCCACGCAAAAAGCCCGACCGCCATCAGCGCGAAGAAGACCAGCGCAAAATGAGCCCGGCGCCTGGCGTAGGCGCCAGACCTCCGATCGGTCTGTTTTTCCATCGTCACGCCCCGCCTCGCACGCGCCCGCCTCGCACGTAATCGACCAGCATACGCACATGCTCGGGGTCAGCCTGCGGCGTAATGCCGTGACCGAGATTGAAGATCAGCGGTCCATTGCCGAGATGCTGCAAAATATCGTCGATGCCCTCTTCCAGTGCCCGGCCGCCGGCAACGACGCGCATCGGATCGAGATTGCCCTGAACCGGTCCGTCTTTCTGAAGTTCGGCGGCAAAGGCCAGCGGGACCGACCAGTCGAGGCCGATCGCATCAGCACCCGTCTTCTGACGATAGGTTTTCAGCTGGTAGCCGGCGCCCTTGGCAAAAGCGATGATGCGAGCATGTGGCCGTTGCGACTTGACGGAAGCAATCATCCGCGCAACCGGCCTGATCGCAAACGCTTCGAACTCCTTCTCGCCGAGAACACCAGCCCAGGAATCGAAGACCTGCACGGCATCGGCGCCGGCATCGATCTGGGCGACCAGATAGTCGGCCGATACGTCGGCAAGCAGCATCAGCAGATGCTCGAAGGCGCGGGGATGCCTGTAGGCGAAGAGGCGCGCGGGAGCCTGATCCGGCGTGCCGTGCCCGGCGATCATGTAGGTCGCAACCGTCCATGGCGCGCCGCAGAAGCCGAGCAGCGTCGTCTCCGCTGGCAACTCCTCACGCAGCCGTCGCACGGTCTCCAAAACCGGCCTGAGATAATCGACAACCGCTTCGCCATTCAATCTGCCGATCCCGGCTTCATCGATCGGATCCATCTCCGGGCCATGCCCCTCGGTGAACCGGACATTCCGCTTCATCGCATCGGGAATGACCAGGATATCGGAAAACAGTATGGCCGCATCAAAGCCATAGCGGCGGATCGGCTGCAATGTCACTTCGACGGCGTGGTCAGGGGTGTAGCAGAGATCGAGAAAACTCCCTGCCTTTGCCCGCGTCTCCCTATATTCCGGGAGATAACGTCCTGCCTGTCTCATCAGCCACAGAGGAGGAGGGGAGAGGCTCTCGCCACTCAAAACCCTCATGATCTTTCGGCGCGTATCGCTCAAGCGCTTCTTCCCTATAAAAAAACAAAGATATTTTAAAAGGTTTCTAATTCTTAGAGTCGGTGACTATCAAGGATTAAAATCCATCCACTGCCGTCGCCATTTGTCGCGCGCCTGCAAAACAACATCGGAAAGATTTGTCCATCTCGTCCGAATCTCGGGGAGAAGCTGAATCTGAAAATGATTCCAAATCCTTCTGGGTTGCCAATTTTTCTTATAGCTGTGGATAGGCTGTGGACCAGCTTTCAAGAAATAGATCTCTTCCCCATCGTCCACAGGGCCAATCAAAACCGACCCGCAAAATCCGAAATGTGGATAAGGAGGCATGTTTTCCCTTGCCGGAGACTGCCTTGCAGCCGTAGCTCTGTTTCATCCAGTGTTTTCAACAGGCAGCGGAAAATAGCGTGGAGAACAGAACGAACTTCTTTCATCTGCATCTGATTTCTGACTCAACGGGAGAGACTCTGATCTCCGCCGGGCGCGCCGCGTCCGCGCAGTTCAGATCGGCCCAGCCGATCGAACATGTCTATCCGCTGATCCGCAATCGCAAGCAGCTGCTGCCGGTTCTGCAGGCGATCGATGACGCCCCCGGCATCGTGCTCTACACCATTGTCGACCGGGAGCTTGCAAGCCTGATCGATGAGCGCTGCATCGAGATGGGCGTCGCCTCGGTGAATGTGCTGGAGCCGGTGATGAATGCCTTCCAGGTCTATCTCGGCGCCCCGTCGCGCCGTCGGGTCGGTGCCCAGCATGTGATGAATGCCGGCTACTTCGCGCGCATCGAAGCGCTGAATTTCACCATGGATCACGACGACGGCCAGATGCCCGACGACTACAACGACGCCGACGTCGTGATCATCGGCATCAGCCGTACCTCGAAAACACCGACCAGCATCTACCTCGCCAATCGAGGCATCAAGACGGCGAACATTCCGATCGTCTATGGTGTGCCATTGCCGGAGAGCCTCTTCGTCGCGAGCAAACCGCTGATCGTCTGCCTGATCGCCACCACCGACCGTATTTCCCAGGTGCGGGAAAATCGTGTGCTCGGTGTGACGCAGGGCTTCGATCGCGAGCACTACACCGATCGCGCCGCGATTTCGGAGGAGCTGAAATATGCCCGCTCACTTTGCGCCCGCCATAACTGGCCGCTGATCGACGTCACCCGCCGCTCAATCGAGGAAACGGCCGCAGCAATCGTTGCCCTGCGGCCGAAGCTGCGCTAAGCGCTGACGAAAAGCTGGCACGCCGAGGAACCCCATGACGCCGAAACTCATCCTTGCATCGTCGAGCCCCTTTCGCCGGATGCTGATGGAAAATGCCGGTCTGTCCTTCGAGGCACATGCCGCAAGGATCGATGAACGGGCCGTCGAAGCGCCGCTGGAAAAAGCCGGCGCTAAGCCTGACGCCGTGGCCCTCGTGCTGGCCAGGGCCAAGGCCGAAGAAGTCAGCAATCGTTTTCCGGATACCCTGGTCATCGGTTCGGATCAAACGATGTCACTCGGCGACAGCGTCTTCCATAAGCCGAAGGACATGACCGACGCGGCTAGTCATCTTCAAGCCCTTTCGGGAGTAACCCACCGATTGAACAGCGCCGTCGCCATCGTCAGCGATGGTGTGGTCTTGTGGGAACATCTCGCCCATGCGCAGCTGACAATGCGGCCGCTGACGGCGGAATTCATCGCCAGACATCTGGCCCGGGTTGGCGAACGGGCGCTTTCCAGCGTCGGCGCCTATCAATTGGAGGGGGAGGGCATCCAGCTCTTCGAGAAAATCGAGGGTGATTATTTCACCATTCTCGGCCTGCCGATGCTGCCGCTCTTAAAAAAATTGCGACAACTCGGAGCGATCGATGGGTGATTCACGTGAAACATTCGGGCCGAAAGCGTTTGTCACGGGCTTTCCCATCAAGCATTCGCGCTCACCACTGATCCACGGATATTGGCTGAAGACGCTTGGTCTGCCAGGCAGCTACCGCGCTCATGAAGTGGCACCCGAGGCCTTTGCCGATTTTATTCACTCGCTGAAGGATGGCAGTTCCGGCTTTATCGGAGGCAATGTCACCATTCCCCACAAGGAATTGGCGTTCCGGCTCGCCGACAAGCCGGACGCGTTATCGCAAGAACTCGGCGCTGCGAACACGCTCTGGCTGGAGGACGGCGCCCTGCATGCGACGAATACCGACGGTCGTGGCTTCATCGCCAATCTTGACGAACGCCATCCGGGCTGGGACCGGCGTGGCACGGCCGTGGTTTTTGGCGCCGGCGGCGCCAGCCGCGCGATCATCCAGGCGGTCCGTGATCGCGGGTTCAAGGAGATCCACGTCGTCAACCGCACCGTCGAACGCGCGCGCGAACTCGCGGATCGTTTTGGCCCGCGTGTACAGGCCCACCCGACCGGTGCGCTTGCCGAAGTGATGAAAGGCGCCGGCCTCTTCATCAATACCACCTCGCTCGGCATGGACGGCGAGGCGGCGCCGCAACTCGATTTCTCGCCTCTTGCGGCCGATGCCGTCGTCACCGATATCGTTTATGTGCCCTTGAAGACGCCGATCCTGGCACAGGCGGAAGAGCAAGGATTTCCCATCGTTGATGGTCTCGGCATGCTCTTGCACCAGGCCGTGCCCGGATTCGAGAAATGGTTCGGCCAGCGTCCCATCGTCGACGCGGCGCTACGCGCGCTCATCATCGCGGATATGGAAGCACACTGATGCTGAAGATTGGTCTCACCGGCTCCATCGGAATGGGAAAATCGACGGCGGCAAAGCTCTTTGCCGACACAGGAATCCCGGTGAATGATTCGGATGCCGTGGTTCACGATCTCTATGCCGGCGAGGCTGCACCCCTGGTGAATGCTGCCTTCCCCGGCACGATGAAGGATGGAGCAGTCGACCGACATGAACTCGGCCGCCAGCTCGCCCTTGATCCTGCCGGCTTCAAACGCCTGGAAGCGATCGTCCATCCGCTGGTTCGCAAACGCGAGACGGAATTTCTAGAGCGGCAACGCGCCGCCGGCGCCGACATGGTACTGCTCGATATTCCATTACTTTTCGAAACCGGCGCCGAGGCAAGAGTGGATGTAATCGTCGTCGTCAGCACTGATCCACAGATTCAGCGCCAAAGGGTGCTTGCGCGCGAAGACATGACCGAGGAAAAATTCGACATGATTCTCTCCCGCCAGACGCCGGACGCCGAAAAACGGCGGCGGGCCGATTATCTGGTCGATACCAGTCACAGTATCGCGACGACGAGGGAACGAGTGCTTGAGATCGTCGCCGACCTGAAAACGCGGATTGCCAAGGGAGATTTCCGGAATGCGTGAGATCATCTTCGATACGGAAACAACCGGCCTCGACAACCGCGCCGACCGCATCATCGAAATCGGCGGCATCGAGCTCTTCAATCATTTCCCCACAGGCAACACGATCCATATTTTCATCAATCCCGGAGATCAGAAGGTTCATCCGGATGCGCTCGCCGTGCACGGCATCACCGATGAATTTCTGAAGGACAAGCAGCCTTTCGCGGAAGTTGCCGAACAAATCCTCACCTTCTTCGGCAATGCGAAGTGGATTGCCCATAACGCCACCTTCGATATGGGCTTCATCAACGCGGAATTCGCGCGCATCGGTTTGCCGCCAATCCTGCCGGAACGGGTGCTCGATACCTTGTCGATGGCGCGGCGCAAACATCCGATGGGGCCGAATTCGCTCGATGCGCTCTGCCGGCGCTACGGCATCGATAATTCGCACCGCACCAAACACGGCGCGCTGCTCGACTCCGAACTGCTTGCCGAAGTTTATATCGAGATGATCGGCGGCAGACAGGCAGCCCTCGGCCTCGGCATGGCCGGCAAATCCAGCCAGGCGGATCGCGGCGACATGGCGATGGAAGACGATGTGGTAATTGCCGCCGTGCTCGAGCGGCCCCGGCCGCTCGCCCCGCGCCTCAGCCAAACCGAGGAGCAGGCGCATGAGGCGCTCATCGCCAAACTCGGTGAAAAAAGCATCTGGGCGAAATACGCCAACCTCGATTAAACCGGCCCTCAATTGAAAATGCCCGGGACCAGCCCGGGCATCCGCATTTCAAACAAGAAAGACCCGGTCAGTTCGGAACGGCCTGAACCTTGGCGCGGGCCTGTTCTTCGGCAACGCGCTGAGCGAACATCTGCGTGAAGTCGATCGGGTCGATCATCAGCGGCGGGAAACCGCCGTTGCGGGTGACGTCGGCGATGATCTGACGAGCGAAGGGGAAGAGCATGCGCGGGCACTCGATGAAGAGAACCGGCAGCATGTGTTCCTGCGGGAAACCGGCAACGCGGAAAACGCCGCCATAGGTGAGTTCGGCATGGAAAACCGTCTTGTCGCCGTCCTTGGCTTCGGCATTCAGCGACAGCACGACATCGAAATCCGTATCGGAAAGCGGGTTGGCGTTGACGTTCACATTGATGTTGATCGTCGGCGCCTTGTCGCGGGCCTGCAGCGAACGCGGAGCACCCGGATTTTCGAAGGACAGATCCTTGGTATATTGCGCAAGGATCGAAAGGGTGGGGTTGGCCGCACCGTTGCTGTTGTTATCGTCTGCCATTGGCTTTTCCTCGAGGGGCATGGGAATGGTGCCGCCATCTAACATTTCAGGGAAGGGCTTACAACCCTGGGCGATTGGCGCGGTTGATCAGCCGCAGTGCCTCAGTCGCCGAGATGCTTGCCGGACCACGGCGAGTTGCGATCCGGCTCTCTATGATAGTCCTCCTCGTCGAGATCGACCACCTTCGAATTCGGCTTGCGGTCGCGGAAATCGGGTTGCGGGCCAGAGGAAGAGCCGCCCTTGGCATTGACGACGACGAAGCGTTTGGCGATCGTCCGCCAGACGAGATCGCGCACCGGCGGAATGAGAATGAGGATCGCGATGATATCTGTGAGGAAGCCRGGAATGATCAGGAGCAGCGAGGCGATGACGTTCATCGCCGGCCGCAGCAGGTCGCGGCCCGGCATCACCCCATTTCGTCCTTCGCTCGACATTTGGCGCAAAATACCAATGCCCTGCCTGCGCAGCAGAACCACGCCGAGAACGAAACCCAGCATGACGAGCGCGAGCGTCAACCACAATCCGATCGCCCGGCCGACGACGACGAAACCGGCAATTTCGGCGAGCGGCAACAGCAGAATGAAAGCTGGCAGGATCGAAAAACGCATGTCGGTCATGTCCCGGGCTCACCGGTCTCCTCTTGGCGCCGGCGAAGATGCCAGCCATCATTTGAATCATCTGTATAGGCAGACTATATGGGAGTACAAATCAGAGATGTTAACGGCGGCTGCGATACGATATGAGTTCGAACGACTTCATCACATTATTTTTCCTGGTGGCGGCTGTGCTGATTTTCTTTCAGCTCCGCTCCGTGCTCGGACGCCGCACAGGAAATGAGAAGCCGCCGCGCGATCTCTATACGCCGCGGGATGCGGCTCCGGCCGAAGCCGCCGATGCCGGCAAGGTCGTGACGCTACCGCGGCGCGATGCGACAACGGAGGATGAGGATCGCTTCGCTGCCATCGATGCTTTCGCGGCACCCGGAACGCCGCTCAACGAATCGCTGCGCGCGCTGAACAAGGCCGATCCCGCCTTCAGCCCGAAGGAGTTTCTGAACGGCGCCCGCATGGCTTACGAGATGATCGTCATGGCCTATGCCGATGGCGACCRGAAAACGCTGAAGAACTTGCTGTCCCGCGAAGTCTATGACGGGTTCGACGCGGCGATCGGCGAGCGCGAGGCCCGGGGCGAGAAGGTGAAGTCCACCTTCGTCGGCATCGACAAGGCCGAAATCACCCATGCGGAAACAAAGGGCAGCGAAGCGCAGATCACCGTGCGCATCGTCAGCCAGCTGATATCGGCCACCTACGACAAGGCGGATGTGCTGATTGAAGGCGACGCCGAAAACGTCGCCGAGGTCAACGACCTCTGGACCTTCGCCCGCGACACCCGCTCGCGCGATCCGAACTGGAAACTCGTGGCGACCGAATCGGAACATGAGTGACCACGCATCGGACTTCGTCCTGCAGGCCATAAGCTTCGACACTCTGGAAGGCTGGAAGGATGATGATCCCTCCGGCCTTTTTGAAGTCATGCGAAGCTGCCGCCGGCAGATCACCGATGTCAAACCGTACCGCACCGGATCGCTTGGCCTGAGCTCGGAAGACCTGCTTCCGCTTCTCGCCGCCGCCGAAGATTTCACGCCATCATCTCCGGCATCGGCACGAGGCCTTTTCGAGACACACTGTCGGCCCTTTCTGATCCGCCGCAAGGATGGCAATTCCGGCTTCGTCACCGCCTTCTACGAACCAGATATCGACGTGTCGGAACGGCCGGACGAAATTTTCCGTTTTCCTTTCTACAGGCGTCCGGACGATCTGATCGATCTCGACGATGCCAATCGCCCCGCCGAACTCGACAAGGCCTATGCTTTTGGCCGTCTGCATGACGGCCGCGTCGCTGCCTATCCGGACCGCCGCGCCATCGATCAGGGGTTTCTCGAAGGCCGCGGCCTCGAAATCGCCTGGGCGAAGTCGAAGGTGGATGTCTTCTTCGTGCATGTGCAAGGTGCTGCCCGCCTGCGTTATGAGGATGGTCGTATCGGCCGCATCACCTACGCGGCGAAAGCCGGCCATCCCTTCTCGGCGATCGGCAAGCTGCTGATCGAGCGAGGAGAGATCGATCGGGCGGAGATTTCAATGCAGGCGATCCGTGCCTGGCTGGCGCGCAATCCCGAGCGCGTCGACGATGTGTTATGGCATAACCACTCTTATATTTTCTTCCGTGATGCACCGGTTGCCGATCCGAAGGCAGGTCCGATCGCGGCCGCCAAGGTGCCGCTTCTCGCCGGTCGCTCGCTTGCGGTCGACCGGATGATCCATACCTTCGGCTTTCCCTTTTTCATTCGCGGCGAAAGCCTCACCCATCTCGACCAGGGCCGGCCGTTCCGCCGGCTGATGCTGGCGCTCGATACTGGCTCGGCGATTGTCGGGCCGGCGCGAGGTGATATCTTCACCGGCTCGGGGGACATGGCCGGAGAACGTGCCGGCACCGTCCGCAACGACGCCGATTTCGTCATCCTCATTCCCAATGCCGCCGCCGGACGATTCGACTGATGGCCAGGGATCGCAAGCTGAGTGCGGATGAGAGGATCCTCTGGGGCAAGGTTGCCCGCAGCACGCGACCGATGCCCGGTAAGGCGGGGGCGTTGACCGAACTCGATGCCTTTCTTGCTGAAGCCGAAGCGGCGGCCGAACGGGAACAGGAAAAGCAGACGCCCGCCACGCCCATGCCGCTGCAGCCGACAGCACCGTCAATGGCAAAGCCATCGGCCGGGGTGCATCATCCGCTGGAAATGCCGGTCAAGCGTAAAATCGCCAAGGGCCGGCTGGCGCTCGAAGCGCGGATCGACCTGCACGGGCTGGTGCAGAGCGAGGCCCATGCCATCCTTCTTGATTTCCTGATCCGCGCCCACGAGCGCGGCATGCGCCATGTGCTGGTCATTACGGGTAAGGGCAGCTCCATGGGCAGCGAGGGCGCGCTCAAGCGGGCCGTGCCTCTCTGGTTCTCGAAGCCGGAATTCCGCTACCTGATCTCCTCCTATGAGTCGGCCGCACAGCATCATGGCGGTGAGGGCGCGCTCTACATTCGCCTGTCGCGGCGGCATGGGGAAAGGCCATGACACCCTTCGGAGAGGCGGTTCGCAGGCTGAGAGCGCGCAAGGGCGTCTCGCAGAAGGAGATGGCGGAAGCCCTGAATGTCTCTCCCGCCTATCTCTCGGCGCTCGAACATGGAAAGCGTGGGCTGCCGACATTCGATCTGCTGCAGCGCATCGCCGGTTATTTCAACATCATCTGGGACGAGGCCGAGGAACTGTTCCTGCTCGCCCGCTCGTCCGACCCGCGCGTCGTGATCGACACCTCCGGCCTTCCCCCCGAATATACCGAATTTGCCAACCGGCTGGCGCGGCGAATCCGCAGCCTTGACAGCGCCGAGATAGGCCGGCTATCGGCTCTTCTCGAAAATGGCGGCAAAGGCGACGGAAAAGCGTCATAATCCCCTGTTTTATGCCTTGTTTTAGGGGCTTGCCATTGGGAACTGGGTTCAAAAAACCTATATACGAGAGTGAAGAAAGCCGGTGATTCGCAAGGCGCGCCGCAGCTTTACGACAACAGGGAAAATCTCGACAGAATGAGCGATACATCCGCGACGGAAAACGGCGTAAGCACCGAATATGGCGCAGATTCCATCAAGGTTCTGAAGGGCCTCGATGCCGTGCGTAAACGCCCCGGCATGTATATCGGCGATACCGACGATGGCTCCGGCCTTCATCACATGGTTTATGAAGTCGTCGACAACGCGATCGACGAAGCGCTTGCCGGTCATGCCGACATCGTCACCGTCACCCTCAATCCGGATGGCTCGGTGACCGTCACCGACAACGGTCGTGGCATCCCGACGGACATTCACACCGGTGAGGGCGTGTCGGCTGCCGAAGTCATCATGACGCAACTTCATGCCGGCGGTAAGTTCGACCAGAATTCCTACAAGGTTTCCGGCGGCCTGCACGGCGTCGGCGTCTCCGTCGTCAACGCGCTGTCCGTCTGGTTGAAGCTGAAGATCCGCCGTCACGACAAGATCCATGAAATGAGCTTCACCCATGGCGTGGCAGATGCTCCACTGAAGGTTACGGGCGACGCGCCGAATGAGACCGGCACGGAAGTGAGCTTCATGCCGAGCACCGGCACCTTCACCATGACCGAGTTCGACTACGGCACGCTGGAGCATCGCCTTCGCGAGCTCGCCTTCCTGAATTCAGGCGTTCGCATCCTGCTGACCGACAAGCGCCATTCCGATATCAGGCAGGAAGAGCTGCGTTATGACGGCGGCCTCGAGGCTTTCGTCGCCTATCTGGACCGCGCCAAGAAGTCGCTCGTCGACAAGCCGGTTGCCATCCACGGCGAAAAAGACGGCATCACCGTCGAAGTCGCGATGTGGTGGAACGACAGCTATCATGAGAACGTGCTCTGCTTCACCAACAACATCCCTCAGCGCGACGGCGGCACGCATATGGCCGGTTTCCGCGCGGCGCTGACGCGCCAGGTCGTTTCCTATGCCGACAGTTCCGGAATCACCAAAAGGGAAAAGGTAACGCTGCAGGGCGAAGATTGCCGCGAAGGCCTGACGGCGGTTCTGTCGGTCAAGGTGCCGGATCCGAAATTCTCCTCGCAGACCAAGGATAAGCTCGTTTCCTCGGAAGTCCGTCCTGTTGTCGAAAGTCTCGTCAACGAGGCGCTGAACACCTGGTTCGAAGAACATCCGAGCGAAGCCAAAATCCTCGTCGGCAAGGTCGTCGAGGCCGCCGCCGCACGCGAAGCCGCCCGCAAGGCCCGCGAGTTGACCCGCCGCAAGGGCGCACTCGATATCGCTTCGCTGCCGGGCAAGCTTGCTGACTGCTCCGAGCGTGATCCGACAAAGTCCGAAGTCTTCCTCGTCGAGGGCGATTCCGCCGGCGGCTCGGCCAAGCAGGGCCGCTCACGCGAGAACCAGGCGATCCTGCCGCTGCGCGGCAAGATCCTGAACGTCGAACGCGCCCGATTCGACAAGATGCTGTCGAGCCAGGAAATCGGCACATTGATCACCGCGCTCGGCACCGGCATCGGCAAGGACGAGTTCAATGTCGAAAAGCTGCGCTACCACAAGATCATCATCATGACGGACGCCGATGTCGACGGCGCCCATATCCGCACCCTGCTGCTGACCTTCTTCTTCCGCCAGATGCCGCAACTGATCGAGCGCGGTCATCTCTATATCGCCCAGCCGCCGCTCTATAAGGTCTCGCGCGGCAAGTCGGTGCAGTATCTGAAGGATGAGAAGGCGCTCGAAGAATATCTTATCAGCCAGGGCCTGGAAGATGCTTCGCTGAGGCTCGGTAGCGGCGAGGTTCGCGCCGGCCAGGATCTGCGCGAGGTCATCCTCGATGCTCTGCGCATGCGCGCGCTGCTCGACAATCTCCATTCGCGCTATAATCGTTCCGCCGTCGAACAAGCGGCGATTGCCGGCGCCCTCAACGCCGAGCTCGCCAGCGAGCCGGGGAGAGCGCTGGCGCTGGCAAACGAAGTGGCAGGGCGCCTCGACATCATCGCTGAGGAAACCGAGCGCGGCTGGCAGGGCGATGTGACAACCGATGGCGGGCTGCGCCTTGAGCGCATGGTCCGCGGCGTCAGGGAAATCGTCGTGATCGACATGGCGCTGATCGGTTCCTCGGATGCCCGTCACATCGACCAGCTGACGGGGCGCCTCAAGGAAATCTATCAGACGCCGCCGTCGCTACATCGCCGCGAAGGCGACATCGAAATCTCTGGCCCGCGCGCCCTGCTCGATGCGATCTTCACGAGCGGCCGCAAGGGCCTCACCATGCAGCGCTACAAGGGCCTTGGCGAGATGAATGCCGAGCAGCTCTGGGAAACGACGCTCGATCCGAATGTGCGTTCGCTGCTGCAGGTCAGGGTCAACGACGCCACCGACGCCGATGGTCTCTTCGCCCGCCTGATGGGGGACGAAGTCGAACCGCGGCGCGAATTCATCCAGGACAATGCGCTGAGCGTTGCAAACCTTGATATCTAATTGATATTTCAGAAAATAAATGGCCCCGCTGTCCTTTAGGATGGCGGGGCTTTCGTTTGCCCGATATCTACTTGGCCCTTGGCCCTTGGCTTCGCTTAATTCGCGACGAAGCGCCCGTTGAAGGCGACCTCGGAGAGCGGCTTGCGTTGGCTCGGGAATTCGCGCGCCTGATTGCGTTCGGAAAGAACGCTCTTGTCGGCCAGCCGGCCGACGGCGACGCCTGCCTCGACCCGGTATCCCTCGGGAATGCTGAATGCCTGGCTGATTTCCTCGTGTTTGATGCCGCCCATGCCATGGGCGTAAAAGCCGGAGAGGCGCGCCTGGATCGCCAGATGCCCCCATGCCGCACCGGCATCGAAGGAATGGGTGTAGCTCGGCTTTTCCTCAGCCGAGCCGGCAGCCCCGGTGAAGGCGCGCGACACGACGAAGATCAGCGCCGATGCATTCCTGGCCCATTCCTGGTTGGAATCGTTGAGCAAGGCGACGAATTTCTCCCAAGATTCCGAACCCTTGAGGCCATAAATGAAACGCCAGGGCTGGTGGTTGGCCGACGAYGGCGCCCAATGGGCGGCGTCGAGCAAACCGAGTAGCTGCGCTTCCTCGATGATTTCACCGGTGAAGGCGCGGGGCGACCAGCGGTCAAGAAACATCGGATCGACCGGATATTCGGATTCGCGGTGATTGCTCTTCGTCATGCTTGTTCCAAGGTTCGGGTGGAAAATTTGGATCGGGGCTGGGCTTGACGCATGTCGCGCAAAGCGTCAGCGGTATTGCGGTAACGATATGCGTAAAAAAAAAGATCTAAAGCGCGAGAAGCGTAGCTGAAAGATGGCGACGCGCTTAGTCCGTCCAGACGATGTCGAGTTCTTCGCGGAAGGCGAAGCGCTTCAGATGATCGTCGATGACGTGCTGCATCCTTTCCTGTTGCGAGGGATCGGCGACGGAAAGTGTCATGGTCAGCGTCGCACCGTCGGCCGCAAGGGTCACCTCGGCCGTATCGCTGAACGGCACCCGGCCCTTCAGAGGATCAAAATCGACGCTGAACTTGTGGCTCCAGTGTTTGCAGAGCTGCTGCAGGTAGCGGCTTGCATGTTCGGTCGGCACGACGACCTTCGAGAGATGCATTTCGAACTCCACGTCACTAAAGCGCCGAAAGATTGCGACGCGCTTTAGCGGAGTCATATTTCCTGCTTCACCGGCTTGGCAAGCGCAGCATCGTCGCAGTTTGGGTGTACAGACTGTCCTCATGAGAGCGGCCTGACGCCGGCGTCGGAGCAGGATAATGAACTGTCTTAATCAATCGATCGGGGAGTTGCGCATGCTGGCGAACGGAAAATGGACGGAAGACTGGCAGCCCGTTCAGGCAAAGGACGAAAAGGGCGGCTTCGTCCGCCAGACGTCGAGTTTCCGCAATTGGGTGACCCCGGATGGCAGCGCCGGGCCGACCGGCGAAGGCGGCTTTGAAGCCAGCGCCGGCCGTTACCATCTCTATGTCGCTTATATCTGCCCCTGGGCCTCGCGCACCCTGATCGGCCGCAAGCTCAAGGGCTTGGAAGACGTCATCTCGGTCTCGGTCGTCGAACCGCTGCTGAGCAAGCAGGGTTGGCGCTTCGGTGATTATCCCGGCGCGACGGAGGATCACGTCAACGGCGTAACCTATATGCATGAAATCTATACCAGAGCGGCGCCGGATTTCACCGGCCGGGCCACCGTGCCGGTTCTCTGGGACAAGCAGAAAAAGACCGTCGTCAACAATGAATCCGCCGATATTCTGCGTATGCTGAACAGCGGCTTCGGCGGTCTGGCAAAAAATCCGATCGATCTTTACCCGGCGGAGACGCGCACCGAGATCGATGCTTTCAACGATCGCATCTATCCTGATCTCAACAACGGCGTCTACCGCGCCGGTTTCGCCACCACGCAGATCGCCTATGAGGAAGCCTTTGCCGATGTCTTTTCCTGCCTCGACTGGGTCGAGCAGCAGTTCGAGGGCCGGTCTTTTCTCTTCGCCGATCATCCCACCGAGAGCGATATCCGGCTTTTTGTAACGCTGGTGCGCTTCGACGTCGCCTATCACGGCATCTTCAAATGCAATCTGCGCCGGCTTTCTGATTATGCCAATCTGCGCGCCTTCTGCCGCCGCATGCTGGATTGGCCGGGCATCGGTGAAACGGTGAACCTCAATCACATCAAGCGCGGCTACTATTCGATCGAAAGCCTCAATCCGACGAAGATCGTTCCCGCCGGCCCTGATCTAGCGGAAATTTTTGGAGCATGATGCCGAAAGATACGGGCGGTTCTCGGCGGAAATCACCCAAATCGCGGAAAAGCCGTACCGCTTCCCGGCAAAGCCGTAATGACACCGATGAATAATTCGTTCATAGGTGGTTGCAAATCCGTTTTCGATGAGGAGGAATTCCATGAAGCTGATGCGTGTTGGCGAAGCTGGCAGTGAAAAACCAGCACTTCTCGATGCCGATGGCAAGATCCGCGATCTCTCCGGTCATGTCGCCGATATCGGCGGTGAAGCGATCACACCGACAGGCCTTGCAAAGATAGCGGCGATCGATCCGAAGAGCCTTCCGGAAATCGCACCCGGCCGCATTGGCGCCTGCGTCGCGGGCACTGGCAAATTCATCTGCATCGGCTTGAATTATTCGGATCATGCTGCCGAAACCGGTGCGACCGTGCCGCCCGAGCCGATCATCTTCATGAAAGCAACATCCGCAATCGTCGGGCCGAACGACAATGTCGTCATTCCCCGCGGTTCGGAAAAGACCGATTGGGAAGTCGAACTCGGCGTCGTCATCGGCAAAACTGCCAAATATGTAACGGAAGCCGAAGCGCTGGATTATGTCGCCGGTTATTGCGTCTCCAATGACGTCTCCGAGCGCGCTTTCCAGACCGAGCGGGCCGGTCAATGGACCAAGGGCAAATCCTGCGACACCTTTGGCCCGATCGGCCCCTGGCTCGTAACCAAGGATGAAATTCCGGAACCGCAGAACCTCGGCATGTGGCTGACGGTCAACGGCCAGAAGATGCAGAACGGCTCATCGAAGACGATGGTTTACGGGGTTGCCTTCCTGGTCTCTTACCTCAGCCAGTTCATGTCGCTGCATCCCGGGGACGTGATCTCGACCGGCACGCCTCCGGGCGTCGGCATGGGCCTCAAGCCGCCGCGCTATCTCAAGAACGGCGACGTGGTCGAACTCGGAATCGAAGGTCTCGGCACGCAGAAGCAGACCTTCGTAGCGGATCGTTAACGACGCTTCCTGTTGAGAAACTTAAGTTTTCAGGTCGATTATGATGCCGGGGATCAATTCTCCGGCATTTCTTGTGTGGGTTTGGTTCGTTAATGTTGCTGTGCAACAAAAACCTGTTAGTCTGCGCGACGTGCCCGCGTTACGAAAAGAGTCGATGTCTTTCAATCGGCGTCATCTTTTCGATAGAGAAAGGTGGCGCCTTCCGTGTTTTATCAGCTTTATGAATTGAACCATGCMGCCATGGCGCCGTTTCGCGCCGCGGCCGATATCATGCGATTTGCCTATGCCAATCCGCTGAACCCGTTCTCCCACACGCCGTTCGGCCGGACGATGGCGGCAAGCCTCGAAATGTTCGAGCGCACGACGCGCCGCTACGGCAAACCGGAATTCGGTCTGAAGCAGACGACGATCGGTGACCGGACGGTTTCCGTCCGCGAAGAGGTCGTCTGGTCGCGACCCTTCTGCAATCTCCTGCATTTCGCCCGCAGCGTTCCAGCCGCCCGCGGCAATGATCCGCGCATACTGATCGTCGCGCCGATGTCCGGCCACTATGCTACGCTATTGCGCGGCACGGTCGAGGCGCTGCTGCCGAGTGCCGATATCTACATCACCGACTGGATCGACGCCCGCATGGTGCCGATGACGGAAGGAACGTTCGATTTCGACGATTACGTCGACTACGTCATCGAGATGCTGCATTTCCTCGGTCACGATACGCATGTCATCGCCGTCTGTCAGCCTTCCGTTCCGGTGCTGGCAGCCGCTGCCGTGATGGAAGAAGCCAGGGATCCGCTTTCGCCGGCGTCGATGACGCTGATGGGCGGCCCGATCGACACGCGCATCAACCCGACGGCGGTCAACAAGCTCGCCCAGGAGCGGTCGCTGCAGTGGTTCTCCGACAATGTCATCATGAACGTGCCCTGGCCGCAGCCGGGCTTCATGCGCCCGGTCTACCCAGGGTTCCTGCAGCTTTCGGGCTTCATGTCGATGAATCTTGATCGCCACCTCGTCGCGCATAAGGAATTCTTCATGCATCTCGTGAAGAACGACGGCGAGCCGGAAAGACATCGCGATTTCTACGACGAATATCTCGCCGTCATGGATCTGACCGCCGAATTCTATCTGCAGACGGTGGAGCAGGTCTTCATCAAGCATGCGCTGCCGAAGGGCGAGCTGATGCATCGCGGCAAACGCGTCGATCCGGCGGCAATTCGCAATGTGGCGCTGCTGACCGTCGAAGGTGAGAATGACGACATCTCCGGGGTCGGCCAGACAATGGCGGCGCAGACCATCTGCGTGAACATTCCCGAAGATATGCGCATGCATTATCTTCAGCCGGATGTCGGCCATTATGGTGTTTTCAACGGCTCGCGTTTCCGCCGCGAGATCGCGCCGCGCATTATCGATTTCGTCCGCCAGCATTCGCGTTCCGCCGTTAGGCCTCCGCTCCCGCGTGTCATCAAGGGCGGCCGAACGGGCTGAATCAGGGATAGCTGAATTAGCAAAATGGATTCAAGGCCTTGTCCGATTTCGCGGGCAATCGTCTTGAAGGCGGTTATTGCGGTAACCACATCGATTTCAGCGTTCGGTATTCTGCCGGGCGCGGAAAGCGAGGGATACCCGCACGATGAACCAGTCAGCATTGCTTCGACCGGATTGGACTCCGGCTACCATTGCCCTGATGATTCTCGGCTTCATGGTTTTCTGGCCTCTGGGTCTTGCCATGCTTGCCTACATCATCTTCGGCGACCGTCTGCGCGGCTTCAAGCGTGACGTCAACCAGGCGACCGATGGCTTCTTTGCCTCCTGCCGCCGCCCGCATGGCCGTCACCGCCCGCATTTTTCGACAGGCAACGTCGCCTTTGACGACTGGCGCAAGGCCGAACTCGACCGGATGGAGGAAGAGCGCCGCAAGCTTGACGAAATGCGCGAGGAATTCGACTCCTATCTGCGCGAGCTCCGCCGCGCCAAGGATCAGGAAGAGTTCGACCGCTTCATGCGCGATCGCAGGAACGCCAAGCGCGATGACAACGGCCCGGTCGCTGAATATCAGACGCCGTAAACGCCTGAACGATGAAATGATGACCGGCATCTCCCGATGCCGGTTTTTCCATGTCTGCCCTTCCGGCGATCATTTAGATTTGCCGGCGAATCGTATAGAAAACACGCATGTTCTCGCTTCTGAAAACTAGGTCGAAGGCGCGAAAGCCGGCTCCGCCCGAAATGCGGACGCTCGATGTCGCCGGCCGGCTCATGCCGCTGACGATCAAGCAGCATGACCGGGCGACACGCATCACGCTGCGCATCGAACCGGGTGGCCGCGCCTTGAAGATGACGGTGCCGAAAGGCCTTGCGGCGCGTGAGGTCAATGCCTTCCTCGATCGTCACCAGGGGTGGCTGCTCACCAAGCTTGCCAAGTTTTCGACCGATGCCGGCCTGCGTGACGGTGGCGAAATCCTCCTTCGCGGCGTTTCCCATCGCATCCAGCATAGCGGCAGCTTGCGCGGGCTGACGGAGGCGGTGTCCATAGATGGCAGGCCGGTGTTGCGCGTCAGCGGCATGCCGGAACATGTCGGACGGCGCATTGCAGCCTTTCTCAAGAAGGAGGCGCGCGCCGATCTCGCAAGCCTGGCGACGATGCATGCCGCAACGATCCGGGCGCCGATCCGCTCGATCTCGATGAAGGATACCCGCAGCCGGTGGGGCTCGTGCTCGTCTGAGGGAAATCTGAGCTTTTCCTGGCGTATCGTCATGGCGCCGCCTTCGGTGATCGATTATCTCGCCGCCCATGAGGTCGCCCATCTCAAGGAAATGAACCACGGCCCGCAGTTCTGGGCCCTCTGCCGTAAGCTTTGCCCCGGTATGGAGGAGGCGAAGTCCTGGCTCAAGCGGCATGGCAGCCAATTGCATGCCATCGATTTCGACTAGCGCGTAACCCCGAAAATCGGAATCGATTTTTCGGAAAGGATTATGCGCAGATTTAAAGCGATAGAGCGTCCTTGGCGCGTCCCTTGGACGCGCGGCGCTCTAGCCGAGACCCGCGCAAAATTCAATGTCCGTCGCAAATTGGCTCGACTCTTTCCGCATTTCGTGTCACTTCGCTGCCATGAGACCGGATATCAAGATCTGTGGTTTGAAGACGCCTGAGGCTGTCGATCGCGCGCTGAAGCGCGGCGCGACCCATATCGGTTTTATCTTCTTCGAAAAGAGCCCGCGCTACATCGAGCCGGACCTGGCGGCAAAACTTGCCGAACCTGCGCGTGGCAAGGCTAAAATCGTCGCCGTCGTCGTCGATCCGACCAATGACGAACTCGATGAGATCGTATCGTTGTTGAAGCCGGATATGCTCCAGCTTCACGGCAATGAGAGCCCCGAACATGTGCTGACCATAAAGGCGCTCTATGGTTTGCCTGTGATGAAGGTCTTTTCGGTACGCACGGCAGACGACTTGAAGCGCGTCGAGGCCTATATCGGCATCGCCGACCGTTTCCTCTTCGACGCCAAAGCGCCGAAGGGTTCGGAACTGCCTGGCGGCAATGGTATTTCCTTTGATTGGAGCCTTCTCAGCTGGCTTGACGGCAGCGTCGACTACATGCTTTCCGGCGGGCTGAACAAGGACAATGTCGCGGAAGCGCTTTTCATCACCAAGGCGCCGGGTATCGACGTCTCCTCGGGAGTCGAAACTGCGCCTGGCGTGAAGAGCGTCGCGAAGATTGATGAATTTTTTGACGCGGTCGAAAAGGCGAATGCGCCGATGATGGCCTCAGGGAGTTGAGAGTGAACGAGACGCCTAAACCGAATTCCTTCCGTTCCGGCCCCGATGAAGATGGCCGTTTCGGCATTTATGGCGGTCGTTTCGTTGCCGAAACGCTGATGCCGCTGATCCTCGACCTGCAGGACGAGTGGAACAGGGCAAAGAACGATCCAGCATTCCAGGCCGAATTGAAGCATCTCGGCGCGCATTATATCGGCCGCCCGAGCCCGCTCTATTTCGCCGAGCGGCTGACGGCCGAACTCGGTGGCGCAAAGATCTATTTCAAGCGCGAGGAGCTGAACCATACCGGCTCGCACAAGATCAACAACTGCATCGGTCAGATCCTGCTCGCCAAGCGCATGGGCAAGACCCGCATCATCGCCGAAACCGGTGCCGGCCAGCACGGCGTCGCCTCCGCGACCGTTGCCGCCCGCTTTGGCCTTCCCTGCGTCGTCTATATGGGCGCCACCGACGTTGAGCGTCAGGCGCCGAATGTTTTCCGCATGAAGCTGCTCGGCGCGGAAGTCAAACCGGTCACGGCAGGCAGCGGCACGCTGAAGGACGCCATGAACGAGGCACTTCGCGACTGGGTCACCAATGTCGAGGATACTTATTATCTGATCGGAACGGCAGCCGGTCCGCATCCCTATCCGGAGATGGTCCGCGATTTCCAGTCGGTGATCGGCATCGAAGCGAAAGAGCAGATGCTGGCAGCCGAAGGCCGTCTTCCGGATCTCGTCATCGCTGCTGTCGGTGGCGGCTCGAACGCCATCGGTATTTTCCATCCTTTCCTGGATGATCCCTCGGTCAAGATCRTCGGCGTTGAAGCCGGCGGCAAGGGTCTGCAGGGCGACGAACATTGCGCCTCGATCACCGCCGGTTCGCCGGGCGTGCTGCACGGCAACCGCACCTACCTGCTGCAGGATGGTGACGGTCAGATCAAGGAAGGCCATTCGATTTCGGCGGGCCTCGATTATCCCGGCATCGGCCCCGAACATTCCTGGCTGAACGATACCGGCCGCGTCGACTATGTGCCGATCATGGATCACGAAGCGCTCGAGGCTTTCCAGACCCTGACCCGCCTCGAAGGCATCATCCCGGCGCTCGAGCCCTCGCATGCGATTGCCGAGGTGATCAAGCGCGCACCGACGATGGGCAAGGACGAGATCATCCTGATGAACCTCTCCGGGCGAGGCGACAAGGATATCTTCACCGTCGGCAAGATTCTGGGAATGGGACTGTAAGACATGACCGCACGCATGGACAAACGCTTTGCCGGCGGGCTCAGACATTATCGAGCTCGGCATGCCCTTTTMCGATCCGATGGCCGACGGTCCGGCAATCCAGTTGGCCGGTCAGCGCGCGCTGAAAGGCGGCCAGACGCTGAAGAAGACGCTGCAGCTGGCGGCCGATTTCCGCAAGACCAACGATGCGACGCCGATCGTGATGATGGGCTACTACAATCCGATCTATATTTATGGTGTCGAGAAATTCCTCGATGACGCGCTCGCCGCCGGCATCGACGGCCTGATCGTCGTCGACCTGCCGCCCGAGATGGATGACGAACTCTGCATTCCGGCGATCCGCAAAGGCATCAATTTCATCCGCCTGGCGACGCCGACGACCGATGAGAAGCGCCTGCCGAAAGTACTGAAGAACACCTCCGGCTTCGTCTACTACGTCTCCATGAACGGCATCACCGGTTCGGCGCTGCCCGATCCGTCGCTGGTTTCGGGCGCGGTCGAGCGCATCAAACAGCACACCAACCTGCCCGTCTGTGTCGGCTTTGGCGTCAAGACGGCGGAACATGCAAAGGTCATCGGCGGTTCGGCCGACGGCGTCGTCGTCGGCACCGCGATCGTCAATCAGGTTGCGACCAGCTTGACGCATGACGGAAAGGCAACGGCGGACACGGTTCAGGCCGTCGCCACGCTGGTGCGCGGCCTTTCCACGGGAACACGTTCGGCGCGCCTTGTTGCTGCCGAATAGTTTGCCCACATTGGCGCTAAAGCATGTCGCGCAAAAGTGTGCAGCGGTTTTGCGGCAACGACATGCGGGAAACCAAAGACCTAAAAGCGTGGCAAGCAAATCTGAAAGATCGCGACGCGCTTTAGTCAATCAGGAGTATTCGAGTTGAACTGGATCACCAACTACGTTCGCCCGCGGATCAATTCCATGCTGGGCCGTCGCGAAGTGCCGGAGAACCTCTGGATCAAGTGCCCGGAAACGGGCGAGATGGTCTTCCACAAGGACCTCGAAGGCAACAAATGGGTCATTCCGGCGTCCGGTTATCACATGAAGATGCCGGCCAAGGCCCGGCTGGCCGATCTTTTCGACAATGGCGAGTTCGAATCGCTGCCGCAGCCGAAGGTCGCGCAGGACCCGCTGAAGTTCCGCGATTCGAAGAAATATAGCGATCGCCTGCGTGACAGCCGCCTGAAGACCGAACAGGAGGATACGATCCTCGCCGGTGTCGGAAAGGTGCAGGGACTGAAACTCGTGGCCGTCGTGCATGAATTCAACTTTATCGGTGGTTCGCTCGGCATGGCCGCTGGCGAGGCGATCGTTAAGGCTTTCGAGCGTGCGACGTCTGAAAAGTGCCCGCTGGTGATGTTCCCCGCTTCCGGCGGGGCGCGCATGCAGGAAGGCATCCTGTCGCTGATGCAGTTGCCGCGCACGACGGTTGCCGTCGACATGCTCAAGGAATCCGGCCAGCCCTATATCGTCGTGCTGACCAATCCAACGACCGGTGGCGTCACGGCCTCCTATGCCATGCTTGGCGATATTCATCTGGCAGAACCCGGCGCCGAAATCGGCTTTGCCGGCAAGCGCGTGATCGAGCAGACGTTGCGTGAAAAACTGCCCGAAGGCTTCCAGACCTCCGAATATCTGCTGGAGCATGGTATGGTCGATATGGTCGTCAAGCGCCACGATATTCCCGAAACACTGGCGCGTCTCTTGAAGATCCTGACGAAGAAGCCGGTTTCGGCGGCGAACGACATGAATGGCGGCGCGATTGCCCTGGCGGCGAGCGCCTGATAACCGACAAGCAGGCGGGGTGCCGAATTGATACCCAGAGGCCAAACCGCGGTGAGTGAGGCAGCGCAGGAGATCGACAAGCTCATGGGATTGCATCCCAAGGGTTTTGATCTGTCTCTCGATCGTATCACCCGTCTTCTCGATGTGCTCGGCAATCCGCACAGGAAACTGCCGCCGGTGATCCATGTCGCCGGCACCAACGGCAAGGGATCGGTCACCGCCTTCTGCCGCGCCCTGCTCGAAGCCGGTGGCTACAGCGCTCATGTCCACACCTCGCCGCATCTCGTCAATTGGCACGAGCGTTATCGCATTGGCGTCAAGGGTGGACGCGGACAGCTTGTGGATGACGCCGTCTTTGCCGAGGCCGTGCGTCGCGTGGCCGATGCCAATGCAGGACAGCACATCACCGTCTTCGAAATCCTGACGGCAGTCACCTTCATCCTGTTTTCCGAACATCCGGCCGATGCCGCGATCATCGAAGTCGGTCTCGGCGGCCGGTTCGATGCGACCAATGTCATTTCCGATCCGGCCGTTTCGGTCATCATGCCGATCTCGCTGGATCACCAGCCCTATCTCGGCGACAGGGTTGAGCTGATCGCGGCCGAAAAGGCCGGCATCATGAAGCCGGGATTTCCCGTTGTTATCGGTCATCAGGAATATGACGCAGCACTTGACGTGCTGATGTCGACGGCCGAACGGCTGCATTGCCCGAGCACCGTCTTCGGGCAGGATTTCATGGCGCATGAGGAATATGGCCGGCTTGTTTACCAGGACGAGTTCGGTCTTGCTGACCTGCCGCTGCCGCGCCTTCCTGGCCGCCATCAATATGCCAATGCCGCCGCTGCCATTCGTGCTGTCAAGGCGGCGGGTTTCACCGTCACCGAAACGATGATGGAAAAGGCGATGAGTTCGGTCGAATGGCCGGGCCGGCTGCAGCGTCTGAGCGAGGGCCGGCTGCTGTCGCATGCGCCCGCCGGCGCCGAGATCTGGATCGATGGCGGACATAATCCCGGTGCCGGCGAAGTGATCGCCGAATCCATGGCCAATTTCGAGGAGCGCCAGTCTCGGCCGCTTTTCCTGATTACCGGCATGATCAATACCAAGGATCCGGTCGGCTATTTCAAGGCCTTTACCGGCTTGGTCGAGAAGGTTTTCTGCGTGCCGATCCGCGGCAGCGAAGCGATGATCGACCCCGTGATATTGTCGAATGCCGCTTATGATGCCGGTTTGGTTGCCGAACCGATGTCGACGGTCGGCGATGCGCTGGAAGCGATCAAAGCCGTTCTCGATCCAGAGGCATTGCCGCCGCGCATCCTGGTCGGCGGCTCTCTCTATCTCGTCGGCGACGTGCTTTCCGACAATGGCACGCCCCCGAAATGAAGGCTGCAAAATGAAAAAAGCCCGGTCGAAGCCGGGCTTTTTCGTCAATGTGCTATGAATTGAGCGATATCAATCAGGCAGCGCTCGAAATCCAGTTCGAAAGAGCGGTCTTTGGCTTCGCACCGACAGAAATATCGGCGACTTCGCCGCCCTTGAAGATTGCAAGGGTCGGAATGGAGCGCACACCGAACTGTGCGGCGAGTTCCGGGTTCTCATCGATATTCAGCTTGGCGACCTTGACCTTGCCTTCCATCTCGACGGCGATCTCTTCGAGGCTCGGAGCAATCATCTTGCACGGGCCGCACCATTCAGCCCAGAAATCGACGACGACGGGTTCTGCGGATTCCAGAACTTCCGACTGGAAGTTATTGATATCGACTTTCACGGTAGCCATGGGCTGCTCCTTTAACGGAATTGGGTGTTGAACCACATGTGATGGTGCGGTGCCGAATTTTCAATGTCCGGTATTTCACTTTGTCTTGACCGCTGCAAGCGCCAAACCGAGCGTCTTTTCGCTCAGCGTGTAGAGCGAAGCGTTCTCGGTATAGACAAGCATGCAATCGATACGCTTATCAGGATAGAGCGGCGCCAGGATCTCGCGATAGATCGCCAGCTGTGCCCGGTGCGCGAAGGGGACGGCCTCCTCTGTTGCCGGCGGCACCCGATTGGTCTTGTAGTCGAGGATGACGACGCGATCGGCAAGGACGGCAAGCCGGTCGATACGGCCGGAGACGGCATAGCGCCGGTCTTCGAGCGTCAATGTTCCCATGATCGAGACCTCGGGCTGGGCCTGAATACCGAGGACGGCCTGCAGACCCTCTTCGTCCAATAGTTTCAGAACCGAATCGACAAGCTTGCGCCGTTCGGCCTCCGGCCAGAATCGAGCCGCCCGTTCGGCATAACGGCTCGCCGCATCAGGCCGCTCGCCAAGTGGAATTTCGGGAAGCGCCTGCAGCATGCGATGGATCAGCCTGCCCTTCTCCAGTGAACGATCGCTGCGCTCCTTCTCGCCGAACAGCGGCGAAACGACCAGCAAACCGCCCTCGTCTTCATCGATGATCGTGCCGGCGCCGGAGGGGCTGAGCGGGCGCGGCAGCTCAGCCTGCGGCGGCAATGGCCGCAAAAGGCCATCCGGCAAKGTCTCCTCGCTGTCGCGCTCCTCGCTGCGGTCGATACGCTCAAAGCTTCGTTCCACTCGCGGCACGCGCCATTTGATGCCTTGCCATTCCCCATCGGGACCGGAGAACGTGGTCGCCTCCACATGCGGATGGTCGTCGCGCAGCGCCGTCGAAATCATCATATGCCAGGTGTCGTTGTTCACACGCACGCCACGATAGCCGCAGACGACCAGCCGGTCGGCCGCGCGCGTCATGGCGACATAGAGCAACCGGCGATATTCTTCTTCCGCCAGCATCTGGATACGCGCCGCATCGTCCTGCGTCAGCGAATTGGCGAGATCGGAGACAGGAACCCAGACGGGCATTGGCGGCTCGTCGGGACCGGTCTCGATCAGGCGAAGCTTCGGCAGATGCGTATGCGTAAAGGCCTTCGAACCGCCGTCGACAAGGAAAACGATCGGCGCTTCAAGACCCTTGGAGGCATGCACCGTCATGATGCGCACCTCATTGCGTCCCTTGTCCTGCTCGCGCTTCACCACGGGCGCCTCGAGCTCCAGCGTCGAGATGAAGGATTGCAGCCCGGGAAGACCGGAGCTTTCGTGGTCGAGCGTGAAGGTCAGGAACTCGTCGAGAATATCGCTGACTTCGGTGCCGAGACGGGCAAGGAATTGCCGCCGCCCGCCATGACTGCCCAGCACGCGCGCATAGAAATCGTGAACCGACAGGCTCCTGGACTGCCGGAGAAACAGCTCGAGCCTCTCGACGGCAGCGCGAAAACGTTCGGTGCCATCGGCGGCGAAGCTTTTCAGATGGCTCCAGACGCTCTCATTGTCGCCGCGTAACGCGGCAATCGCAAAGATGTCGTCCTCGGAGAGATCGAAAAGCGGGCTCTTGAGCACGGCGGCGAGCGAAAGGTCGTCTTCCGRCAGAAGCAGAAAACGGCCGAGCGCCAGCAGATCCTGCACGGCGATATGGCTGGTCAGCACCAGCCTGTCCGCGCCGGCGACGGGAATATCGCCGCGGCGCTTCAACGCCCGCGTCAACGCATTGACGAAGGCGTCGCGCTTGCGCACCAGCACCAGGATGTCGCCGGCCTCGATCAGGCGTTCCTTGCCTTTGTCGACGATCGTCTCGCGCCCGACGAGCGTGCCGATCGAATGGGCGATCCGCCGCGCGAGGATTGCGGCCGGTGCGCTTTCCGGCGTTGCGTCGAAGGGCGCCGTCCAGTCCTCTTCCTTCACCACCGCTTCCGGCGCAACCATCTCCCAGAGGTCGACGGCGCCGGGATGTCCGATGCGGCTGGAACGATGCACGACCGGTTCGCCGAGCGCGCTGAGGCCGCGCGCGTTGTCGGGCGCCTTGAAAATATGGTCGACGGCCTCGAGCACGTCGGCGGTCGAGCGGAACGACAGTGGCAGCCGCACGGAGGAAAAACTCTGCCCGCTATCGGACACGCGCCGCCGCGTTCGGTCGCTTTCCTCGGAAAAACGCTCTGGCCGCGCGCCCTGGAAGGAATAGATCGACTGCTTTTCGTCGCCGACGGCAAAGAGCGTGCGCACGATCGGTCGGGCGCTTTCTCCGGAGAAGAAATCCTCGGCGAGCGACTGGATGACACTCCACTGGATCGGGCTGGTATCCTGCGCCTCGTCGACGAGGATATGGTCGATGCCGCGATCGAGCTTGTAGTGGATCCAGGGACCGACGCCACTTTTCATAAGCAGGTCGGCGGTGCGGGTGATCAGGTCCTCGAAATCGAGCTGGCTGCGCTGCTTCTTCAACTCCTCATAGTCGTGATTCAGCCGATCGGCGAGCGCGAGTGCTGCCTGCGTGGCGCCGTACATCCGCATTAGTTTCAGCCGGTCGCGGCTTGCTGCGACATGCGCGCGGGCTATGGCTATGGCGTCCGCCAGCTGCGGTGCCTCGGCAAGCATGGCCTTGACGAAGAATTGCGAGTCCGCCTTGAGCTCGCCCTTCATTGTCAGAAAGATTTTCTCGAGGAACTCAGCGCGCCTTACGTCTTCGCGCTCCCGCCCTGCGAGCCTGAGGCCGTAGGCAACCTCTTGCGCCTTCGTGCCGCCCTTCTGGTCGGCCAGCGAGAGATAAAGCTCCAGCGTACCGCCTGAAAGCTCCGGCAAAGGCCAATATTGCGCCGCGATCCGGCTTTCCGTGTCGCCAGCGGCAAGGCCAAGCCTCTTGCGCAGGATCTTCTCCACACCGCCCTGCTGCTCGGCCGTCGCCGTAAAACGACGAATGGCGTTGCGGTTGGCGACGATGTCGCCGAGCAGGTTCTCCAGTCCGGATTCGTCGCCAAGATTGAGCACGTAGGCGAATGCCTCGGCAAGGGTGCTGTCTCCCTCCGGCGCGGTTGCGGTCAGCAGCGCCCGGCGGGCATCGGAAAGCAGCGCCACCGCCGCGCGATCGTCGAGAACCGAGAAATGTCCGGCAACGTTGGCCTCCAGCGGGAACTGATGCAGCAGCGCCTCGCAGAAGGCATGGATCGTCTGGATTTTCAGCCCGCCGGGTGTCTCCAGCGCCTTCGCAAACAGCCGGCGGGCCTCGGCAAGCTTCAGTCCGTCGGGAGCCGTACCCTCGATCTGCGTGATCCGCCGGCTGAGGTCTTCATCGTCAAGCACCACCCACTCCGCCAGCCGTTCGAAGACGCGGTTCGACATTTCGGAGGCGGCAGCCTTGGTATAGGTGAGGCATAAAATGGCGGAAGGCCGCGCACCTGAGAGCAGCAGCCGGATAACGCGCTGCGTCAGCACATGCGTCTTGCCGGAACCGGCATTGGCCGAGACCCATGCCGAACGTAGCGGATCGGAGGCAATCGCCTGCTGGATCGTCGTCCAGCCGATCCAGGCGCCCGGATCGTCATCGTTGGGAAGGGCGGTCACATCACTCATCACCGCCCTCTTCCGTTTCGGCCGTCGACCATTCGGAGACGCGGGCAAGATGATCGTAGTCGCCGCCGAAATCGAATTGCTGGGCCGGGATCAGCCGCGAGGTAAAGCCCCTTTCGTTGGATTGCAGCAATCCTACGAACTTGACCAGCTGGTCGATCGATTCGGCGGCGAGATCCATCGCCGATTTCGCCTTGTCGCTGCGGGCAGAGCTCTCGTTGTTGACGGTATCGACTTGGAAGCGGCTCCCGGGTCGCAGACGCACATAGAGAAGATCCTGCGGCACCAGGCTGCCGGCATCGCGGAAGGCGCCGGCACTCAAGGCTGCCGCTTCGAGCGCAAGCTGCGGATCGAGAAGCACACGCGCCTGCGCCGGCGAGGGATTGTAGCCGGTCTTGTAGTCGATGATGTCTGCTGAGTTTGGTCCTGTTATGTCAATCCGGTCTGCGACGCCAGTGAGCCGGATATTGATCGGCTCCAGCTCCATGCCGCCCCGTACTTCCGTCAGCGTCTTCAGGATGCCATGTCGCCGTCCGGCCTCCCATTCGAGGAAGGCGCGGGCCACCTCGCGAAAGCGCGGTCGCCACACGGCATCGATATGCGGTGGCAGCCGCTCAAGGTCGAAAAGATCAGAAAGGATGCGCTCCATCGCCGCTGCCGCATCAGGCGTCCCGGCGATATGAGCCTCGCGGATGAACCGGTCGATGATCTTGTGGTAGAGCGTTCCGCGTTCGGCCGCCCCTGGATCGCGGTTGAACGCGTCGACCGGGTCAAGCCGCAGGACACGGCGGGCATAGATGGCATAGGGATCACGGCGCAGCCGGCCGACTTCGCTGAAGGAATAGGATTTCGGCTGCAGTGCCAGCGGCGGTTTCGGCGAGGGTCGCTGCGCCGGCGTCTGCCCATCTCCCCGATCGATGAGACCGGCCCACTGCAGAAACCGGTTGCCGCGTCCCTTCAATTCCGCTTCGAACGCTTCTCCGCCGAGCGCCAGCAGCCGCTGCAGCCAACGCGAGGCGACAGTCGGGGTTGAGCCCTGGCGCAGTGCGCGCGAATAGATCAGATGGCGCGTGCCGTTCGCCATCTCGAAATCATGCGCCAGCTGGCCGATGCGCCGTTCCGGCGGCTCGAGGCCGATCTCCGTCTTCATCATGCGCGGAATGAAGGGATTATTGGCGGTCTGCCCTGGCCAGGTGCCCTCGTTCAGTCCGCCGAGAATCAGCGTATCGACGCTCTGCAGGCGGGCTTCCAGCGTGCCGAAGATGAAGAGCCTCGGATGGCTGAGCGCTCGTGGCTTCACCGCATGACCGGCGGCAAGTGCGGCCATGATGTCGATCCATTGCGGTCCGTCGGCCTCCATCTGGCCGTCCGTGTCGATCACTTCACTGAGCAGGGCGGCGAGTGCATCTCCCGCTTCATTCGACCAGAGATCGGCGAGATTGCCGTGCGGATCGACCGCGACCGCTTCCAGCGAACGGCCGGTGCGCTCGGCCCATTCGGACAATGTGAAGCGCACTGTTCTTCCGCGATCTTCCGGCCGGTGCCGCATCAGCGCCGAAGCCAGCGGCTCGGTCGCCTGTGCGACCCGCCGGGCAAGGTCGTATGCGGCGTCGGCTGCATCGGGCGAAAGCGCCTTTCGCCATTGCGGCGCGTGCCTGTCCAGCGCCTGTTCGGCAAGTTGGTGAGTGAGCAGCGGCTCGAGCGTGCTGATGTCCACCTCGACCACGCCGCCGCGCAGCGCCAGCAGCTCCAGGACTTCGGTAGCGGAAATCAGTGCGTCGCGTTCCAGGCCGAAGCGGGCAAGCGGATGTTTGAGCAAAGAGACGATCGCTACCGGATCGCCCGGTCGCAGCGCTGCCTCGAGCAGCAATTGCAGCAAGGTGCCTTGCGGCATGGCCGCAAGCGGTGTACCCGCCGAATCATCGGCGAGGATGCCGAAGCGGGAAAGCTCGGCCATGACCCGCCGGGCGAGATTGCGGTCCGGGGTGATGAGTGCTGCCCGGCTCTCGCCGTCCTGTCCCGGCCTCTCCAGTGCAAGCCGGAGCGCGATGGCAATCGCGGTTGCTTCCTCGCGCTCGTTGGCGGCTTCGATCAACGAAACATCGGCGAAGGCTGAAGACAGGGCGCCCCCCGGCAGATCGCTCTTCCAGGCCCCCCAATCACTGGTCGCCTCCGCCGGGGCGAGGGCCCGAGACAGGATTTCGGCGCGCCGGTCAAGATCGGCTCCCGATGTGTCGAGGAGCGCGACGTCGTCACGCGCCAGCTTCAGCCGCTTGAGCAGCGACGACAGGCCAAACTGCGGATGGCTTCGGCTTGCGGGATTGGTATGTTGGCCTGGCGTCGGTTCCGGCGCGACCATTTGCCAGTGCTGCTCGGACATGGAGAGATCGAGACCCGGAAGCACGATCACGCCTTCGGGCAGATTGGCGACGGCGGCGATGAGATCGGCGGTGGCGGGAAGGGAGCCAGTCGAACCGGCGATGATGATCGGTCCAGCGGGTTTCGTTGCCGAAAGCCGGCTTGCTTCGGCCCGGAGAATGGCGTTTCTGTGCCGTGCCGGCGAGGATTTGCCGAGTTCGGACAGCCGCTCCGGCCAGAAGGCGCTGGCGATCTGCAGGAACTCCGCCGTCAGCTGCCACCAGGCGGCATAATCGCCGGTGTCGAGTTTCGACAGCTCCGACCAGTCGAGATCCTCGGTCTCGATGGAATCGATCAGCTCCGCAAGGTTGCGGGCGAGCCAGATCGCATCCGCCGGACTTGCGGGCGCAACCAGCGGCGAGTCTGAATGAATGTGGCGGACGATCTCCGGCAGCTTGTTTCGCCAGGCGAGGATCAGACGCGCCAGCTCCAGCAGACGGGCGGTATTCGACAGTGGCTGGGCGAGATCGATCGTTGCCGGCAGCGCCTCGTCGAAATAGCCGCTATCGTCATCAGTTTCGCCGAGCGGGCGGATAACCGGGAGGATCGCTGATCGGCCGCCGAGCAGATCGACGAATTCGGACCGCAGCACACGCACGGCGCGCCGGGTCGGCAGGTAGATCGTCACCCTGGCAAGTGATAGCGGATCATCGGTCCTGTGCCGGAAAAGTGGCGTCAATCGGCCGTCGCAAAGCGTCGTCGCCAGCGTTTTCAGGAAAGAGAGGCCCGCCGGGATTGTCAGGATGCGTGGCTGGTGGCGCTCCACCATGGCTTACGCGAACGTCCGCAATCGCCGGATCGTTTCCTCGGCCTCGCCGATCGCGTCGGGCGTGCCGACCGTCAGCCAATGGCCTTCGAGCATCATGCCGAAAAGCCGTCCGCGCGCGATCGCCTTGTCGAAATAGATATTGAGGTTGAAGGCATCTTTCGGTGCATCGTCGAGCAGCGACGGGTTCATGACGATCGCTCCGGCATAGACGACGGGATTGGACGGATCGTCGCGATAACGCGTCAGCCGGCCATCGGTTGCGAGACTGAAGTCGTTCTTGCCGTTGTGACCCGTCGTATCCTCGATCCCAACGCAAAGCAGCGCCATATCCATGCGTTCGGCATCGAAGAATCCGGCTAAGCGTTCCAGGTTCGTCGGCCGCCCCTGCTGTTCGCCGATCCAGAAGAGATCGGCATTCATGACGAAGATATTGTCGCGGCTAAGCAGCCTCAGCCCCTTCGCCAGCCCGCCGCCGGAATTCATCAGCGCGTCCCGCTCGTCTGATATGACGATGTCGAGGCCGTGATAATTCCCGAGATGTTCGAGCATCTGGTCGGCGTGGTGGTGAACGTTGACGACGGCGCGTTCGATGCCGGCCGCGACCAGCGAATCCAGCGCGTAGTCGATCATCGGCTTGCCGTCGATCTTCACCAGCGGCTTCGGGATCGTGTCGGTGATCGGGCGCATGCGGGTTCCGAGACCCGCGGCCAGTACCATGGCTTGTCTGATGGTCATTCTGATCCGGAACTTATGATTCGCTCTGGCCTATTCCAGCCCTTGCGCACCAATCGCGCAAGGGGGCAAGCGTTTCATGCTCAAGCGCGACGTTTAGATAGGAAAGCGTCCGCGGCATATGTTTCAGATAGCCCGGCTTGCCGTCGCGCTGCAAAAGGCGCACCCAAAGACCGGCAAGCTTGCAATTGCGCTGCGCCGACATGATTGCCCAGGCCTTCATGAACCCGGCTTCGTCGAAACCGCCCTGCGCGCGGCGAAGCCCCAGATAATCATCCATCAGCTGCCGGAAAAGCTCCGGCTCGATTGTTACGCGCGCATCCTGGACGATCGAGGCAAGGTCATAAGCCGTGGGGCCGATCATCGCGTCTTGGAAATCAATAAGGCCGATCTTGCGAATACCGCTTTCATGTTCGCGCCAGATGATGTTCGGCGAATGGAAGTCGCGCAGCAACAAATTCGTTTCAGCCGATTGCAACTCGTCGATCAAATGGTCCCAGATCGCGAGATACTCCTCGCGCTCGGCATCCGTGGGTGCCGTACCGCGCTTCCAGGCAACATGCCAGTCGAGCACAAGTTGCACTTCCATCTTCATCGCCGTGCGATCGAAGTCCGGAATGTGATGCGTGTGTGTGGCAGAAACCGGAATATCCTGCGGGATCTGCATGGAATGAAGATGGGCAAGGCAGGTGACGCTTTGCCGGTAACGCTCGGCGATTGGCTGTCCGTCTTCATCGAGCACACTTGCCGCGCCGAGATCCTCGATCAGCAGGATGCCTTGCTCATAGTCGACCCTATAAATCTCCGGCGTCGCAAAACCCCGCTCGCGCAACGCATCAGCAATCGCAACGAAAGGATAAGCGTTCTGTGCCAGATGCGCGACTTTGGGATAGGGCTTGCCGTCATACACCGGCGGTCCTTCGGGATGCGGCCGCCAATCCATGAGTATTTTTTGCGGAGCACCGCTCGAATAGACATATTCGTAGGCGCGCAGCGAGGCATCGCCGGTCAGGAAGCGGCGTTTGGCATCCGGATAGCCGGCATCGTCGAGGAACTCGCGGATCGCCAGAACGCGGCGGATGCGCGAAGCCTGCGCGCCGGTGGCTCCGATCGTCGCCCGGCGGCCATTGCCCTCATGTACCAGCGTTAGCGCGATGCGCTCCGCGGGCAGTTCGCTCTCGGCCATCTCAGGCCATTCGACGAGACAGATACCGTTCTGCAGGGCCTCGTCGAAGCCAAGCTCGGTCAGTTCGGCAGGATCGGCGAGCCGGTAGAGATCGAAATGCGAAACGGCAATGCGCAGGTCGTAGGATTGCACCAGCGTGAAGGTCGGGCTCGGGACCTCGAGTCCCTCGTCATCGGCCATGGCGCGCAAGATCGTGCGGGCGAGCGAGGATTTCCCCGCGCCGAGATCGCCGGAAAGGGCAAGGCAATCGCCGGCTTTCAGGGCCAGCGCCAGGTCTTCGCCGAGGCGGACGGTAGCCGCCTCGTCCTTCAGGAACAGCGAGATCGCATCACTGGTCGTCATTCGGCGGYGGCGGAATGCGGTACATTGACCGAGGGGATACGGCAGATGACAGTCGTGCCCTTGCCGGGCTCGCTGTCGATCGTCACGTCGCCATGATGCAGGCTGACAAAGCTGTCGACGATCGAGAGGCCGAGGCCGGCGCCGCCGCGTTTGCCGCTTTTCGCCCCCGTGGCAAAGCGGTCGAAGACGGTCGCGATCATGTCAGGTGAGATGCCGGGGCCGCGATCGCTGACGGAGAAAACGAAATCCGTGCCTTCGCGATGGCATTCCAGCGAGATCGAAGTGCCTTCGGGCGAGAAATTCGCCGCATTGGAAAGAAGCTTCAGAAGGATCTGCTTCAGCCGCTGTGGATCGGCAACGATTGAGCCGAGATAGGCGGGTGCAGTGATTTCAAGCGCCACGCCGCTTTCGTGGAGGCGATCTGCGATCTGCATCGAGACGTCGTCGAGCAGGTCGTTGAGATCGATATCCGCATAGTTGAGGCGCATGATGCCGGCATCGACGGTCGCAAGGTCGAGAATGTCGTTGACGAGCGTCAGGAGAACGGAGGACGAGGTCGAGATATGGTCGATATATTCAGCCTGCCGTTCGCTCAAGGGCCCGACGCCCGGCGTGCGCAGGAGATCGGTGAAGCCGATGATGTTGGTCAGCGGTGAGCGCAGCTCGTAGGACACATGCTGGACGAAATCGTTCTTCAGCTCGTCGGCCTTGCGCAGCGCTTCGTTCTTCTCGGTCAGCGCGCGCTCGGCACGCACACTGTCCGTCATGTTGACGAAGGTCAGCATACTCTGCGCGTTCGGCAGCGGGATAACGGCGTAGTCGAGCACGAGGCCGGAGAAGAGTTCCAGCGTCCCCTGGCCCGAGCGGCGTTCGTCGTCGAAGCTGGTGATCAGTTCCGCGAAGGCTTTCCAGCCGTCCGGCCGGTCATAGGACGGCGCGCAGGCCTCGCCCAGCGCACGGATATGAGTGCCGGGCTTGGCTTCGGTTTCGGTGATCCCCCAGAGCGCCCGGAAGGCCGGGTTCGAAAGGCGGATGCGTCCGTCAGGGCCGAACACCGCGACACCTTCGGAAAGGTGGTCGATCGTTTCGCCCTGCACCTTGACCAGCGTGTTGTAGCGCGTTTCGAGATCGACCTGCTCGGTCAGGTTCTCGAACACCCAGGTGGCGCCACCCTGCGGATGTGCGGTCGCGAAGACGCGCAGTGTCTGCCCGTTCGGCAGGTGCCAGAGATCGGATTGCGTGTCGAGCGCGCGATAGACGGAAAGCGCGGCTTCCTTCCAGCTTTTCCAGTTGAGCTGGTCCGGCAGCTTCTTGGCAGCCCGGAGCCGCTCGAGCAGCTCGCTATTGTCAGGCCGGCCTTCGAGGAAGGCGATATCCAGTTGCCAGAGCGCGACGAAAGCCTGATTGTAGAATTGCAGGCGGCGGTCGCCGTCGAAGATGGCAACGGGCGTGGCAAGATGATCGAGCGTTTCGGCATGGCTCTTCAGCGTCCGTTCCAGCTCGGCGCGCACCGCCTCTATGTCGGACACATCGATCGCGATGCCGGCCGAGCCGCCGGGAACCCTGACGTCGACGACGTCGAAGAATGTGCGGTTGCCGTGCACGACCGTCGAAATCTTGTCGTGGAAGGGCGATTCCGGCGTCGTCGTCGCGCGAATGCGTTCGCGCGCCACGGTCGTCAACATCTCACGACCTTCATTGATCGCCTGCTGCGGCGATCGCGCTTCGACTGCCTCGCCATAGGCCTGGTTGACCCAGGTGAGGCGGCCCACCGGGTCGCGCTGCCAGGCCGGCATGTCGATCGCGTCGAGCATGGTCTGGAAGGCCGAGATCGAGGTCATCAGCCGGTCGCGCTCGATCCTGAGTTCTGCCAGCTCGGCGCGCAGATTGTTGAGCGCGACGAAACGGACGAAAGCACGCCCGCCGGAAACCCGGCCTTGCGCCTCGAGGATTTCGTCGCGGATGGTTTCGACCACCATGTCGAAGCTCTGCGCCTCGTCGCGCAGCCGATCGATCGCTTTTTCCAGCTCGGAAGCCGAGCGTGATTTCAGCCATAGGCCGAAGGCCAGGAATTCGCCGTCTTGCGGCGCGCCGGTTTCAGGCGGAAGTTGGCCGAGCAGTTCGGGACGCGCGTTGCCGTCCCAGATGACGATCCGCCGGTTTTTGTCGGCGATCAGAGCCTGGTATTGCGAAATGCGCTGTTGGGCATCGGAGAGTGCCGAGCGAATTTCCCGGCTCTCGTTTTCCAGGTTGCCGCGCTGGCGCACGAGCCACAGCGTCGACAGCAGTGCTGCCGATATGACGCCGATGACGACGGAAACACCGACGACCTGCGAGGATGTGAAGAGGTGGGCAGAGGCTGCCGCCTGCTGCTCCCCCTGGGCCAGAACCGGCCGCGCCAGCGCGGCAAGCGCCGTGCCGGCGGCGCAGCTTTTCAGGAAGCGCGCCAATAGTCCGTGCTCTTGCTTCGTGGCCTCGTGTGCCGTTGCAGATTTATATCCTTGGCCTGCCATGAGCGGGCGGCGATCGGCGCGAGCGCCATCATCCGCCTGACCGGGCAGGCTGCTTTTCATTTCCGACATCCGCGGTATGTCTCCGTCCTTCAATGTGCCGCATTACGACAAGACATCCCATTTTCGCAGCGGTCGGACAGGGTCCGGCGCCACGAATCAAGTCTTAAAACAATACTTCGGAAGGGAATCGGCGGGAAGGGAGCGTCCAAAAAATAAGCCGCAGCACTTGTCAATGCTGCGGCTTCTACATCTTGTGGATATTAACGATCAGATCAATATCTGTAGTGGTCTGACTTGAACGGGCCCTTCGGCGAGACGCCGATATAGGCAGCCTGTTCCTCAGAAAGCTCAGTCAGCTTCACGCCGAGCTTGTCGAGATGCAGGCGTGCGACCTTTTCATCGAGATGCTTCGGCAGGATATAGACCTGGTTGGAATACTGGTCGGGCTTGGTGAAGAGCTCGATCTGCGCCAGCGTCTGATTGGTGAACGAAGCCGACATCACGAAGGATGGATGGCCGGTGGCGTTGCCGAGGTTGAGCAGACGGCCTTCGGAAAGAAGGATGATGCGGTTGCCCTTGGGAAATTCGATCAGGTCGACCTGCGGCTTGACGTTGGTCCATTTGAGATTGCGCAATGCAGCGACTTCGATTTCGTTGTCGAAGTGACCGATATTCCCAACGATCGCCATATCCTTCATCGCGCGCATGTGGTCGATGCGGATGACGTCCTTGTTGCCCGTGGTGGTGATGAAGATATCGGCAGAGGAAACGACGTCCTCGAGCAGAACGACTTCATAACCATCCATCGCAGCCTGCAATGCGCAGATCGGATCGGCTTCGGTCACCTTGACGCGGGCGCCGGCGCCGGAAAGCGAAGCGGCAGAACCCTTGCCGACGTCGCCATAGCCGCAGACGACGGCAACCTTGCCGGCCATCATGACGTCGGTGCCGCGGCGGATACCGTCGACCAGCGATTCCTTGCAGCCATACTTGTTGTCGAACTTCGACTTGGTGACCGAGTCGTTGACGTTGATCGCCGGGAAGGGCAGCAGGCCCTTCTGGCTAAGCTGGTAAAGGCGGTTGACGCCGGTCGTCGTTTCCTCGGTGACGCCCTTGATCGCGTCGCGCTGCTTGGTGAACCAGCCAGGCGAAGCGGCAAGGCGCTTCTTGATTTGCGCGAAGAGGATTTCCTCTTCTTCGGAATGCGGGTGAGATAGCACGTCCTCGCCGGCTTCGGCGCGGGCGCMAAGCAGGATGTACATGGTGGCGTCGCCGCCGTCATCGAGGATCATGTTGGAAAGGCCGCCATCGGCCCACTGGAAGATCTTGTCGGTGTAGACCCAGTAATCTTCGAGCGACTCGCCCTTGATGGCGAAGACAGGTACGCCGGAAGCGGCGATCGCGGCAGCGGCATGATCCTGCGTCGAGAAGATGTTGCACGAGGCCCAGCGGACTTCGGCGCCAAGCGCGACCAGCGTTTCGATGAGCACGGCCGTCTGGATGGTCATGTGCAGCGAGCCGGTGATGCGCGCGCCCTTCAGTGGCTTTGTCTGGCCGAATTCGGTGCGGCAGGACATCAGCCCCGGCATTTCGGTTTCGGCGATCGTAATTTCCTTGCGGCCGAAATCCGCAAGCCCGATATCGGCGACGACATAATCTTTTTCAGTGCTCATAGAGGCCTCCAGGCTGAAAAACGTCTCAAAATTGGCGCAGGCGCGAAGGTGATCGCGCGACGGATGAGCCGCGTGCTCATGCATCTCGCCGGAAAGTGTGCAGCGGTTCCGGGATAACGACATGCATAACAACAAGAGCTAAAGCGCATTGCATGAATCAAGTTCGATGCGACGTGCTTTAGCGCACGGCATGTCCGCCGTTTAGCAGGCTTCGCCCGGGATGGCAATAAGGATATAAAGAAGTCTTTATATGTTTATATGAGCTCGCCGGGCTCACATTTCTTCGCCGAACCTGTTCTGGATCAGCTGATCCAGCGCCTCCAGCGCTTCCTCGGCCTGGCTGCCGCTCGCCGAGACCATGACGCTCGAGCCGGGGCTTGCCGCAAGCATCATCAGCCCCATGATGGAGGTGCCGCCGACCGTCATCCCGTCCTTGGAAACGGTGATGGCGGCATCAAAGGTCTCGACCATCTGCACGAATTTGGCGGAAGCGCGCGCGTGAAGACCGCGCTTGTTGATGATGAGGAGTTCCCGGGAGAGCGATGTCATGAAGGCTCGTTATTTTCCGCTGAGCACACGGCTCGCGACATTGATATATTTCCGCCCGGCTTCGGAAGCTTCCACCAGCGCCTTCTCCATGTTGTTCTCGCCGCGCACGCCGGCAAGCTTGATCAACATCGGCAGGTTGACACCGGCAATGACTTCGGTATGGCCGCTGCTCATGACCGATATGGCAAGATTGGACGGCGTGCCGCCGAACATGTCGGTCAGGATGACGACGCCATGGCCATCATCGGCACCGGAAACGGCTTCCAGAATGTCCTGCCGTCTCTGGTCCATGTCGTCTTCGGGGCCAATACAGACCGTCTCGATGAATTTCTGAGGACCGACGACGTGCTCGACAGCATGACGAAACTCTTCAGCCAGCTTGCCATGAGTGACAAGCACAAGTCCGATCATGATATTACTGCTCCCATAGACGCAAACGGTGGACCCAATATCGCAATGCAGCAATTACGTCCACCGGTGGGGGCACATCTTGGCTATGAAAAGCCGAAGTGCAAGATAAAAATGCGAATATATAAGGCAGATTGACCAATCCGGAAGGCCTTAGCGCCCGATATCCGGCACTTTTGCCATCAAGATAGCAAGGGGTGAGGAAACGCCCGTGAGCAACCGCAATGCGGGAAGCGAAAATCCAGTGGCAAGGCTGACGATTTCGCCTTCAGGGGGCACCCGGTTTTCACCGGAAGCGCTGCCCGGAAGCACGGCATAATGCATGACCGCCTGAGGAACATGGTCCTGATGAACAATGCCGGTGCCGCGAAGCTCGATCAGTCCGGCGATCGACGGCGGGCATGCGGCGATGACCGCGCCGGCCTCTTCCGACAAAAAGACCTGGTCGTCGGCGACCAGTGCCGTGAACAATCCGAGGCGGCGCGCCTCCGTCATGCAGGTGAAGGCCAGCATCGATTTGCCCCAGCCGGAAGGCCCGCTGAACAGCAGTCCCGTCTTGCCGACGACGATCGCGGTCGCATGGATGTTGAAACCTGCCTCGGTCATGCTGCGGTGCCGACTGGCAAAGAGAGGATGAAGCGCGCGCCGAGCACATGCCCGCCTTCGGCATCAATGATGTTTTCGGCTCTCAGCGAACCGCCATGCGCTTCGGCGATCTGCCGGCTGATCGAAAGGCCGAGCCCCGAATTCTGGCCGAAGCCTTCCGCCTCCGGCCGGTCCGTATAGAAGCGCTCGAAGATGCGGTCGATATTTTCCGCCTGGATGCCGGGACCGTTGTCTTCGATCGTGGTGACGCAGCGCGAACGTGTCCGCACCAGCCGCACGGTAATCTTGCCGCCCTTTTCCGGCACGAAAGAGCGGGCATTCTCGATCAGGTTGGCGATGATCTGGCCGATGCGCAGATCGTGGCCGTTGACGACAAAGCGCGTCTTGACGTTCGGTTTGCGTTCGACGGCATATTCGATCTGCACCTGCTTCTTGCTGCTCCTGACCTGGCGTGACACCTCGATGAGGTCGCGCAGCAGCACCTCCATGTCGACCGAGYCGGCATCGACGCGTGCGAGTTCGGCATCAAGGCGCGAAGCGTCGGAGATATCGCTGATCAGCCGGTCGAGGCGGCGGACGTCATGCTGGATGACGTCCATCAACCGTTTCTTGGAATCGTCGGATTTGGCAAGCGGCAGCGTTTCGACGGCGCTGCGCAGCGAGGTCAGCGGATTCTTGAGCTCGTGGCTGACATCGGCCGCGAAACTCTCGATCGCATCGATGCGGTCGTAGAGCGCCGTCGTCATCTCCCGCAATGCGATGGAAAGATTACCGATTTCATCCTGGCGGGCGGAGAAGTCGGGGATCTCTTCACGCGCCTTGGCCCCGCGCCGGACACGGATGGCAGCCGCCGAAAGGCGGCGCAGCGGATTGGCGATCGTCGATGAAAGCACCAGCGAAAGCAGCACGTTGACGAGTGTCGCGACGCCGAAGACGCGCATGATGGCAAGCCGCTCGGCATGAACGATATTGTCGATGTCGCCCGCCTGCGTCGACAGGAGCAGCACCCCGAGCACGGCGCGGAAACGCTGGATCGGCACGGCGACGGAAACGATGAGTTCGCCTTTCTCGGTGGTGCGCACGACCGCACCGCGCACGCCGGTCAGTGCGTTCATCACTTCGGGATAGATCGAGCCATCACCGCCCGGCGCTTCCTTGTAGAGCGGCAGATTGCCGGGCTGCAGTGCCTTGTTGAACAGAGTGGCGAACCACTCGCTCCAGGTCTGTTTCTCCTCTTCAACAGGCGGCAGGTCAAAGCGCAGCACCTGGCCGCGCGAATAGAGATGGCGCGAATCGAGCAGCAGATTGGCGTCGGCATCGAAGATGCGGGCGCGTGTGCGCGTCGGAGAGATCAGCCGGCGCAGCACCGGCGCGACCTTTTCAGGATCGATCGGAAATTCGAGGTCCTCGTCGTTCGGCACCGGGGTGATGCTCTGGCCGGCCTGTAGCTCGAGCAGCTTCTGCGGATCGATGGTGATCGAGTTGGTATCGACCGACGCGGAGGCCGAAATGGCGCCGGCGATGATCTCGCCCTGCGTCAACAGGCTTTCGGCGCGGGCGTCGATCAATCCCTCGCGAAACTGGTTGAGATAGAGGATGCCGCCGACGAGCACCACCAGTGCGACGAGATTGAAGAACAGGATGCGACGCGTCAGGCTCGAAAAGACGGCATTGCCGAAGATCCGGCGGATCAGCGTGAAGGGATGCGACCAACGGCGGCCTCGGACGCGACGGGTGCTCACGCCCTCCGCGTCGTCCAGATCCCTTTCCTGCACCAACTGTGCCAATGACAGGCCCTTTCGAAGGGCGGAGGCCGGATGGACCGACCGCTGCCCTCAACATTTCCGACAGCGCCGCGCGTCTTTTCAGACGCGCAAAGGACGCTGMAACATTTTAACTGCTGCATAATTTCTCCTTAAATCGAAATCCGATTTAAGGAATTATGCAATTGCGCTGCGCCGCTCGGGGCCTAAGCTGCTTCGCGGAAGCGGTATCCCACTCCGTAGAGTGTTTCAATCATATCAAAGTCGGTGTCGACCATCTTGAATTTCTTGCGCAGCCGCTTGATGTGGCTGTCGATGGTTCGGTCGTCGACATAGACTTGCTCGTCATAGGCTGCGTCCATTAGCGCGTCGCGGCTCTTGACGACGCCGGGGCGCTGCGCCAGCGAATGCAGGATCAAGAACTCGGTCACCGTCAGCGTCACGGCCTCACCCTTCCAGGTACAGGTATGGCGTTCCTGGTCCATGACCAGCTGACCGCGCTCCAGCGAGCGGGCCTGCTGCACCGCGCCGGTCTTCGGCGCGCCAGTGGGGCTGGTGCCGGCGGCGGCGGCTTCACGGCTTGACGCGCGGCGCAGGACGGCGCGCACGCGCTCCACCAGCAAACGCTGCGAAAAAGGCTTGGTGATGAAATCGTCGGCGCCCATCTTCAAGCCGAAGAGTTCGTCGATCTCTTCATCTTTGGAGGTGAGGAAGATGACGGGAATATCCGACTTCTGCCGCAGGCGGCGCAGCAGTTCCATGCCGTCCATACGCGGCATCTTGATGTCGAAGATCGCCAGCTGCGGCGGTCGCGCCAGAAGGCCGTCGAGCGCTGAGGCACCGTCCGTATACGTCTCGACCTTATATCCTTCGGCCTCCAGTGCGATCGACACCGAGGTAAGGATGTTGCGGTCGTCATCAACGAGCGCGATTGTCGGCATGGTGTTGGTCTCCGTCATCAGTGCGCATTCTCCCGGATTTTGGTCTCCCCAGGCGGTCTCAGTGACCGGATGCGCTTATGGAGGATAAAGGTGGAACAAATTGTGGCAAAGATAAAGGGGATGATTGTCGTAAAATTCGCCATCAATCTTAAGTAGTGCGTCGAAATGTTTAAACGCAGCCTTTTCAAACGATTTAAAATTGAGCGGATAAATTTAAATCGATTAATTATTTGATATCACTGCACTTTCTCAAGTTTTCCGTCTTGTGTTTTAAAATTTCTGCCCGTATTTTCGCGCTCAGTGTTAACGGCAACGAGCCTGAGCGAAGGGAACTAGCCATGGAAATGTTCGGAGTTCATAACCCGGCAATAGAGCTGGCAACGGTTGGATTAGGCGGCGCGGCCAGCGTTCGCTACAACTTTTCCGCCGCCGCGCTCTATGAAGAAGCGATCCGCCGGGGTGAAGCCGAACTGACCGCTCAGGGTGCGCTGCGGGCTCTCACCGGCCAGCACACGGGCCGTTCGCCGCGCGACAAGTTCGTCGTTCGCGATATCAATACCGATGGCGAAATCTGGTGGGACAACAACAAGCCGATCTCGCCGGAACATTTCGCCTTGTTGCGCGACGATATGCTGGCGCATGCCGCGGGCAAGGAGCTTTTCGTCCAGGACCTCGTCGGTGGCGCGGAGGAAGGTCATGCCCTGCCGACCCGCGTCGTGACCGAATTCGCCTGGCATTCGCTGTTCATTCGCAATCTGCTGATCCGCCCCGACACCGCAGCGCTGTCAAGCTTCGTGCCGAAGCTGACGATCATCGATCTGCCGAGCTTCAAGGCCGATCCGGCTCGCCACGGCTGCCGTTCGGAAACGGTGATCGCCTGCGATCTCACCAACGGTCTTGTCCTGATCGGCGGCACTTCCTACGCCGGTGAAATGAAGAAATCGGTCTTCACCGTGCTCAACTACCTGCTGCCGGCCAAGGGCGTGATGCCGATGCACTGCTCGGCCAATGTCGGCCCGGGCGGTGACGCGGCTGTTTTCTTCGGCCTTTCCGGCACGGGCAAGACGACGCTTTCGGCCGATCCGGCCCGGACGCTGATCGGCGATGACGAACACGGTTGGAGCGAAAACGGCATCTTCAACTTCGAAGGCGGCTGCTACGCCAAGACCATCCGCCTTTCGGCCGAAGCCGAGCCGGAAATCTATGCGACGACGCAGCGCTTCGGCACCGTGCTCGAAAACGTCGTGCTGAACGAAAGCCGCGAGCCAGATTTCAACGACGGGTCGCTGACCGAGAACACCCGTTGCGCCTATCCGATGGATTTCATCCCGAACGCTTCGGAAACGGGCCGGGCCGGGCATCCGAAGACGATCATCATGCTGACCGCCGATGCCTTTGGCGTCATGCCGCCAATCGCCCGGTTGACGCCTGATCAGGCGATGTATCACTTCCTCTCCGGCTACACCGCCAAGGTGGCCGGCACGGAAAAGGGTGTCGTCGAGCCGGAAGCGACCTTCTCCACCTGCTTCGGCGCGCCCTTCATGCCGCGGCATCCGGCCGAATATGGCAATCTGCTCAAGGAGCTGATCGGCCGTCATGGCGTCCAATGCTGGCTTGTCAATACCGGCTGGACCGGCGGCGCCTACGGCACCGGCAAGCGCATGCCGATCAAGGCGACGCGCGCGCTTCTCGCTGCCGCCCTGACCGGCGAACTCGGACAGGCCGAATTCCGTGCTGACACCAACTTCGGCTTCGCAGTGCCGGTTTCGGTGGATGGCGTCGACGGCAGCATTCTCGATCCGCGCTCGACCTGGACCGACAAGGCAGCCTATGACGCGCAGGCCGAAAAGCTGGTCTCGATGTTCATCGCGAACTTCGCCAAGTTTGAAAATCATGTCGATGGCGGCGTCCGCGATGCCGCCCCCGGCGTGAAGGTTGCCGCCGAATAAGGCGAACAGGCAATTCCAGCAAAACTGCGCAGCGGTTTTGCGTCTGGAATTGCGTGAAAACAAAAAGCGCGAGCGATCCGTACTTCCAAGAAGAATGGAATGCTCCAGTCTCTGACTCACGTGAAACCCGGCATCGCAGGATGCCGGGTTTTTCTTGATGACGGCCGATATTTTCAATTCGCCGCTGATGTGAGATAGAACGCCGCATGGCCAGCGACGCTCTCTATATCGATGACAGGATCACCATCGCGGGATGGGAGCTGACGGAACAGTTCGTTCTGGCGGGCGGCCCCGGCGGGCAGAATGTCAACAAGGTCTCGACCGCCGTCCAACTGTTCTTCAACATCCAGAATTCGCCGTCCCTGAATGATCGTGTCAAAACCAATGCGATCAAGCTCGCCGGCCGGCGTTTGTCGAAGGAAGGCGTGTTGATGATAGAGGCGAGCCGGTTTCGCAGCCAGGACCGCAACCGCGAGGATGCGCGCGAGCGGCTGAAGGAACTGATCCTGGAGGCTGCCAAGCCGCCGCCGCCGCCGCGCAAGAAGACCAAGCCGACCAAGGGTTCGGTCGAACGCCGCCTGAAAGAAAAATCCGGTCGCTCCGAAGTCAAGAAAATGCGCGGCCGCCCCGGCGGTGGCAGTGAATGACATGCCGGAGCTCTTGAACGGCATTCGCCATCTTCCCGGTTATCTCGACCGCGCGCGTCAGGAGGCATTGGTCGAGATTATCCGCACTGTCGTCGCCGAAGCGCCGCTCTATGTGCCCGTCATGCCAGGCACCGGCAAGCCGATGTCGGTGCGCATGACCAATTGCGGGCCGCTCGGCTGGGTGACGGACAAAGAACGCGGCTATCGCTACCAGCCGATGCATCCGGCAACCGGCAGGCCCTGGCCTGATATACCGCAGCAATTGCTCGATATCTGGAATGACGTTTCGGGTTACGACAAGCCGCCGGAAGCCTGCCTCGTCAATTTCTACTCCGACGAAGCGCGCATGGGCTTGCATCAGGACAAGGACGAACAGGATCTCAAAGCCCCGGTCGTCTCGATCTCGCTGGGCAACAGCTGCCTCTTTCGCGTCGGCGGCCTCAGCCGCAATGATCGCACGCTATCTTTCAAGCTTTCGAGCGGTGATCTGGTCGCGCTGGGTGGCGAGGGGAGGCTTTGTTTCCACGGCGTCGACCGTATCCATCCGGCGACGTCAACGCTGCTGAAGAATGGCGGCCGCATCAATCTGACGCTCCGCCGCGTCAATCCTTAGAGCCTGCTATAGTTTTCGCAGTGCGACCTGCTCGATCAGGTGATCCTTGCCCTTTTTCAGGATGAGATCGGCGCGTGGACGCGTCGGCAGAATGTTCTGCCGCAGGTTCTTCAGGTTGATGTTTGCCCAAAGATCCTCGGCGATTTCCAGCGCTTCCGCGTCGCTGATCGAGGCATAGCGATGGAAATAGGAATTCGGGTCACGGAAGGCGGTCTCGCGCAGCCGCATGAAGCGCGTGACATACCAGTTGTGGATCTCCTCTTCGGCGGCATCGATATAGATCGAGAAGTCGAAGAAGTCGGAGACCATCGGCACGATCTTGCCGCCGGCAGGCAGGTCGCGCGATTGCAGCACGTTGATGCCCTCGAAGATCAGGATGTCGGGCCGGTCGACGATCTTGTACTCGTCCGGCAATACGTCGTAGACGAGGTGCGAATAGCAGGGCGCCTTCACGTCCGGCCGCCCGGCCTTGATCGCCGAGAGGAAGCGCAGGATCGCACCCGTGTCGTAGCTTTCCGGAAAGCCCTTGCGCTGCATCAGCTTTTCCCGCTGCAGCACGGCGTTCGGATGCAGGAAGCCGTCGGTGGTGACGAGATCGACCTTCGGACTGGAAGGCCAGCGCCCCAGGAGCTCCTTGAGGATACGGGCGGTGGTCGATTTTCCCACAGCGACCGAGCCGGCGATGCCGATGACGAAGGGCGTCTTCGTCACATCGGACAGGCTGAGGAAGCGATTGCGCTGTTCGAACAGCATCTGCGAGGATTCGACATGTGCCGAGAGCAGCCGCGACAGCGACAGATAGATGCGCCGGACCTCATCGAGATCAATCGGGTCGCCCATCGAACGCAGCCGTTTGACCTCATCGCTCGTCAGCGTCAACGGCGTATCGGCGCGGAATTTCGCCCATTGTTCGGAAGAAAAGAAGTGGTAGGGCGAATAGGATTCCGACTGGAAGTGATCCAACGTTTCCGGCACCCCGATAATCTCAGTCGCGATACTCATGAACTCTGCCGGCTGGCCTTTTCCTTGAGGCCGGACTGCGCGGTTCTGCGCTCGAGCTCGGCCATGACATTCTCTAACGGTATTTCAGCAATCTTCAATACGACCAATAGGTGATAGAGCACATCGGCAGCCTCATAGGTCAGATTGTCGCGGTCGCCGGTCACCGCCGCCATCACGGCTTCGATCGCCTCTTCGCCGAGCTTCTTTGCCGCTTTCGGCTGGCCGGCGGCCACGAGCTTGGCTGTCCAGGATTGCTCCGGCGAGGCTTTCGATCGCTCTTCGACGATGCTTTCGAGATCGGAAAGGGAAAATCCGCTCATATGTCCGCTTTCAAGGTTCAGTCGAGACGCATGTCGATACCGCACTTCGACATATAGTGCTTCGCCTCGCTGACGGAATAGGTGCCAAAGTGGAAGATCGATGCGGCGAGGACGGCATTGGCATGGCCCTCTTTCACCCCGGCGACGAGATCGTCGAGATCGCCGACGCCGCCGGAGGCGATCACCGGCACTCGCACAGCATCGGCGATCGCTCGCGTTAGTTCCAGATCGTAGCCGACCTTGGTGCCGTCACGGTCCATCGAGGTGACCAAGAGCTCGCCGGCGCCGCGCGCCACCATCTTCTGGGCGAATTCGATGGCATCAATGCCGGTCGCGTTGCGGCCGCCATGGGTATAGATTTCCCAGGCGCTGAGATTGTCGCCGCCGACCACCTGGGTGCGCCTGCGCTTGGCATCGATCGACACGACGATGCACTGGTCGCCGAACTTGTCGGCCGCCTCGGCAACGAAGTCGGGATTGCTGACGGCTGCCGAATTGATCGAGACCTTGTCGGCGCCGCACAGCAGCAGTTTGCGGATATCAGCGATGGTACGCACCCCGCCGCCGACCGTCAGCGGCATGAAGCATTGGTCGGCCGTGCGCGACACGACATCGAAGATCGTCTCGCGATTGTCCGAGGAAGCGGTGATGTCGAGGAAGCAGAGTTCATCGGCGCCCGCCGCATCGTAGGCCTTCGCGGCTTCGACGGGATCGCCGGCATCGACGAGATTGAGGAAGTTGACGCCCTTGACGACACGGCCGTCCTTGACGTCGAGGCAGGGGATGACACGGGCCTTGAGGGTCATTTACGCGGTCTCCTTGGCCCGGGCCGCCTTGATGAGCGCCAGCGCTTCCGTGGGATCGATACGGCCGTCGTAAAGCGCACGGCCTGAAATCGCCCCTTCCAATTTCCGCGCATCGGGCTCTAGCATGCGGCGGATATCGTCGAGAGAGGCAAGGCCACCCGAGGCAATGACGGGAATGGAGACGGCGTCGGCAAGTTCCAGCGTCGAGGTCCAATTGATCCCGGCAAGGATGCCGTCACGGTCGATATCGGTGTAGATGATCGCGGCGACGCCGGCGCCCTCGAATTTCCTGGCGAGCTCGATGATACCGAGTTCGGAGGCCTCCGCCCAACCCTCGACGGCCACCTTGCCGCCCTTGGCATCGATACCGACGGCGACATGACCGGGAAATTTCCGGCAGGCCTCGATGACCAGCGCCGGATTTCTGACCGCGACGGTGCCGAGAATGACACGCCGCAGCCCGCGTGACAGCCAGGCCTCGATATGATCGAGCGTGCGAATGCCGCCGCCGAGCTGCACTGGATTGTCAGTTGCCTTCAAGATCGCTTCGACGGCGTCGCCATTGGCCGAATGTCCCGCGAAGGCGCCGTCGAGATCGACCACATGCAGCCATTCGAAACCTTGATCTTCGAAGGATCTCGCCTGGGCGGCCGGATCGGTGTTGTAGACCGTCGCCTGCTGCATGTCGCCGAGCTTCAGGCGGACGCATTGGCCACCTTTCAGATCGATCGCGGGAAAAAGGATCATGTCGTCTTACGTCCGTAGAGTGGTCGCTACCATCAGCGCATTCCACGCATCTACGATATCCGAGCGGAAAAAGACAGCGGCAATGGCAGCCGCGCCGAAAAGCAGAAGGAGGAGCAGGGTGACGGCAAAGCCGGCACGTACCTGACGCCAGAAGCCCAGTCGCCTCTTCATTGTTTTCTCGATGTTTCGCACCTGGCGCAACGCATCGCTGTTGACCGCGGACAGCCGGATCTGCGGCTCCATCGCCTCGACATAGGTTTCGGCATAACTCGAAAGGATCTGCGAGGCGCGGTCGCGCAACGTATTGCGCAGGTCGGTCGAGAGATAATTGCTGTTGACGGCGGCAAGTTCGGCATCATCGGGTGAACGGCCGGCATTTCGCTTGCGGTGGCTGAGAACGAAATCGCGCTTTTGCCGCTCGTAGAGTGCATAGGCGAGCAGGCCGATCAGATCGTCCTCACCTTCGATATAAAATTCCAGCACGGCCTCGGCGATGTCGCCGGCGCTGACCCCGTTTTGCCGCCGGCTCGGACTGTCGTTTGCGGGGAAAGATTCAGGGATCATCGGTCCAGCCTTTCTTTCAGCGCCTTGGCTGCATTGGAAAGCGCCTTCCTGTGGATGGCTTCGTCGACACGGCGGATGATCGTGCCGCCGGGAAGCTTGATGTCAGAAAAGGGAGGCAAGCCTTCCCTGGAGGGCCGCAATGTGTAGAACACCTTGCCTGATTTCCGTGACGCCGGCATCGAGCGCACTCCTGTTCCGCCGTTTCCTTACAGAGAAAATAAGGCGGCTGTATTAAAAGCCAGTCCTTGGAGCAATTCCAGGAAAAGTGCGCAGCGGTTTTGCGTCCTGAATTGCGTGAACAAGCTCTACGGGTTCCAGCGCAGGAAATTGGCGATCAGGGCCAGGCCGAGCTTCTGGCTCTTTTCCGGGTGAAACTGTGCTCCGACCATGTTGGCGCGTCCGACGAAAGCGGTCATCGGACCGCCATAATCGGCCGTCGCGATGACATCCTCGGCGTTTTCGGCGGCAAGATGGTAGGAATGCACGAAATAGGCATGCAGCCCCTGCGACCCCGTCGGAATTCCTTCGAAGAGCGGATGTTCGCGCTTCAGGTCGAGCGTGTTCCAGCCGATCTGCGGGATCTTGAGTGCCGGATCATCCGGCGTCATCTCGACGACGTCACCGGGAATCCAGTTAAAGCCGTGCGTCACGGTCTTCTCGAGGCCGCGCGAGGACATGAGCTGCATGCCGACGCAAATGCCGAGGAACGGCCGCGCTTTCTTCTCGACAGCCTCGATCAGCACCTCGGCCATCCCAGGCACGGCATCGAGGCCGCGCCGGCAATCGGCATAGGCACCAACACCGGGAAGCACGATACGATCGGCCGCGGCAACATCCTCCGCCCTGTCGGTGAGATCGATATGGGCATCGATGCCAGCTTCGCGGGCGGCACGCTCGAAAGCCTTGGTCGCCGAGCGCAGGTTACCGGAGCCATAGTCGATAATCGCGACGCGCATCGTCAGCGTCCTCCATCAAAACCAAAGAGACCAAGCGACGTTGCATGGCCGTGCGGGCTGTTCGGGCGGGCCCTGTTCTGCCAGTCCGGTGCCGCTGCGTCGTCGCTATCCGCGATGACGGCCCTGTCCGAGAAATAGATCTGCTCAGCAATGCCGATCGTATCGGCTGCAATGAGTTCGTCTTCGTTCCAACCCTTGGCGGCAAGGTTGCGGACACGGAAATTCTGGCCCTCGAGACCGACCAGAATATTCACGCCCAATAGGATTGCCGCCCCCGCCGGCCCGAGACCCGGTTCGTCCATCAGCGCGCCACCGATCCCCTGCAGCAGAAAAGCCGCGGCCGCATGCAGCCAAAGCCGATGTGCCAGCAGCCAAAGCCATGGAAACAGGAAGCCGAGCAGCGTGAAGCCGTCGCGGATGGTTCGCGTCTCATCGACCGTGGCGCTCGTGCTGCCGGGCGGTGTCAGGAAGATATAGCTGGATGTCATTGTCGCCGCTCCCTTGAAGGGCTCAGACGAGCGTGCCCTTGGTCGAGGGAACACGGCCCGCCTGTCTCGGATCGATCTCTGTCGCCGTGCGCAGTACGCGGGCAACGGCCTTGAAGCATGTCTCGGCAATATGGTGGTTGTTGGCGCCATAATGGTTGAGAATATGCAAGGTGATGCCGGCATTCTGGGCGAGCGCATGGAAGAATTCACGAACGAGTTCCGTGTCGAAAGTGCCGATCTTCGGCGCACTGAAGGCGACATTCCAGACGAGGAACGGCCGGCCGGAAAGATCGACAGCAGCCTTGGTCATCGTCTCGTCCATGGCGAGATCGATCGACGCGTAGCGGGTGATGCCGCGCCGGTCGCCGAGCGCCTTGGAGATCGCCTGGCCGATGGCGATGCCCGTATCTTCGACCGTATGGTGGTCGTCGATATGCAGGTCGCCCTTGGCATCGATCTCCATGTCGATGAGGGAATGTCGCGAAAGCTGGTCGAGCATGTGGTCGAAGAAGCCGACGCCCGTTGAAATCGTCGATTTGCCGGTGCCGTCGAGATTGACGGAAACGGAAATCGAGGTTTCGTTGGTCTTGCGGGAAACGCTGCCCGTGCGGCTTGCTGCGGTCTCGGCCATATGGCCCTCCATCGGGAATAAGGCCGTTCCTTATCAGGCGCATCGGGAAATATCCAGAAGCCGGGGAAGAGAAAAGCCGGCCCATTTGCAATCGGCGCCAGTCCACTTACATAGGGCTCAACAGGGTCGGCATGCGGCCCGGCAGACAGGTGTTTTATGACAACAATCATTACAGTTCGAAAAGGCGGCAAGGTGGTGATGGCGGGCGATGGCCAGGTGAGCCTCGGCCAGACCGTCATGAAGGGCAACGCCCGTAAGGTACGCCGCATCGGCAAGGGCGAAGTCGTCGCCGGTTTCGCCGGCGCCACCGCCGATGCCTTCACCCTGCTCGAAAGGCTTGAAAAGAAGCTGGAGCAATATCCCGGTCAATTGATGCGTGCCGCCGTCGAGCTCGCCAAGGACTGGCGCACCGACAAATACCTGCGTAATCTCGAAGCCATGATGCTCGTCGCCGACAAGTCGATCACGCTGGCGATCACCGGTAATGGCGACGTTCTGGAACCGGAGCATGGCACGACGGCGATCGGTTCCGGCGGCAATTTTGCCCTCGCGGCCGCCCTCGCACTCATGGATACCGACAAATCGGCCGAAGAGATTGCTCGCCGCGCCCTCGATATCGCCGCCGACATCTGCGTCTACACGAACCACAACGTCGTGGTGGAATCGCTGGATGCCGAAGGCTGAACCCTATGCCTTCCGGCCGCTTTCCGCGGTTGACCTGCCGCTCCTCGCCAAATGGCTGGAAAGCCGGCATGTCAGGCGCTGGTGGAGCGATCCGGCCAAGGCGCTGGCTTCGATGGAAAAGCATATCGATGCGGCCTCCGTCTCGTGCTTCATGGTCACGCTGAATGGAAAGGACTTCGCCTTTATCCAGGCGGCCGATCTCGACGACGAGGACGATGAAGCGCTCGCCGGTCAGCCGAAGGGCACCTACGGCATCGACCAGTTCATCGGCATCGAGGAATTCGCGGGCAAGGGTCATGGACCGGCCTTTATGATAGGGTTCTGCGATATGCTCTTTGCAAAGGGCGCGCAGCGGATCCTGGTCGATCCGCATCCTGACAATGCATTCGCAATCAGAGCCTATACCAAGGCGGGCTTTCAAGGACTTGGCGAAACAACGACGAAATACGGCCGGGCGCTGTTGATGGCCCTGGACCGCCAGGAGAATGATACACAATGACCACTTTTTCCCCCCGCGAGATTGTTTCCGAGCTCGATCGCTACATCATCGGCCAGCATGATGCCAAGCGCGCCGTTGCGATTGCGCTGCGCAATCGCTGGCGCCGCCAGCAGCTCGATCCGAGCCTGCGCGACGAAGTCATGCCGAAGAACATCCTGATGATCGGTCCGACCGGCGTCGGCAAGACGGAAATCTCCCGCCGCCTGGCAAAACTCGCCGGTGCGCCCTTCATCAAGGTSGAAGCCACCAARTTCACCGARGTCGGCTATGTCGGCCGCGATGTCGAGCAGATCATCCGCGATCTGGTCGAGGTTGGCATCGGTCTGGTGCGCGAGAAGAAGCGGGCCGAGGTGCAGGCCAAGGCGCATGTGAGCGCCGAGGAGCGTGTTCTCGATGCGCTGGTCGGCACGACAGCATCGCCTGCCACGCGCGAAAACTTCCGCAAGAAGCTCCGGGACGGCGAGCTCGACGACAAGGAAATCGATATCGAGGTGGCCGATGCCGGTTCCGGCATGGGTGGCTTCGAAATTCCCGGAATGCCGGGCGCCAATATCGGCGTGCTGAACCTGTCGGAAATGTTCGGCAAGGCGATGGGCGGCCGCACCAAGAAGGTCCGCACCACAGTCAAGGCCTCCTATGGCGACTTGATCCTCGACGAATCCGACAAGCTGATCGACAACGAAGTGATCCAGCGCGAAGCCGTTCGCTCCACCGAGAATGACGGTATCGTCTTCCTCGACGAAATCGACAAGATCGCCGCCCGCGACGGTGGCATGGGCGCCGGCGTTTCACGCGAAGGCGTCCAGCGCGACCTCTTGCCGCTCGTCGAAGGCACGACGGTTTCGACCAAATACGGGCCGGTCAAGACGGACCATATCCTGTTCATTGCCTCCGGCGCCTTCCATGTCTCCAAGCCCTCGGATCTTCTGCCGGAATTGCAGGGCCGCCTGCCGATCCGTGTCGAATTGCGTCCGCTGAACAAGGATGATTTCCGCCGGATCCTGACCGAGACGGAAGCGAGCCTCATCCGCCAGTATCGCGCTCTGATGGAGACGGAAAGCCTGAGCCTCGAATTCACCGACGACGCGATCGACGCGCTTGCCGATGTCGCCGTGCACTTGAACTCCTCCGTCGAAAACATCGGCGCACGCCGTCTGCAGACGGTGATGGAGCGAGTGCTCGACGATATTTCCTACAACGCGCCGGATCGGGGCGGGACGGCCGTAACGATCGATGCCGCCTATGTGCGCGAACATGTCGGCGATCTCGCGCAGAATACCGATCTATCGCGCTTCATTCTGTGATATCGGTGCACCGCTTCATGTCTTTCCCGGCATGAATGACGGATTGTAACGAACGCGACTCTCGACAACGGGCCTTTTACTTTCTAGTGAAGTCCCGTTTTGTTTTCTGCTCGGCTTTATTCGGCCAAGATTCTGGTCCAGGCAGCCGCATCACAAACAGGACGATGGAACGGACGGGATAACGGATCGTGCGACGCCTTTTGACAAGCCTTATGATTGCCGTTGCCCTGGTGAATTCGGTGCCTGCCTTCGCAATGCAGACGGTGCCGGCCGGCAATCGTCACGCCGAGCAGCCCGATATTCCGGGGGCTTCCATCAGGCGCACCAAGGGTACCAAGAGCAGCTTCGATCTGAAATACGAAAAGGTTCATGAGCTTCTGGCGACCGACCGCGAGCTGATGAGCAAGATCCGCAAGATCTCCAGCGCCTACGGCATCAATCCCCTCCATGTCGTCGGCGCGATCGTCGGCGAACACACCTATAATGTCGACGCCTATGACCGGCTGCAGGCCTATTATGTCAAGGCTGCCTCCTACGCCGGAGAAAGCTTCCGCTTCGCCTATGACGGCGAAAGCGTCGACGAATTCGTGGCGCGGCCGCAATTTGCCGAATGCAAGGGCAAGACCGATTCCTACACGCTCTGGTCCTGCCGCGAAGATGTCTGGGAAACCGATTTCCGCGGCAAGACGGTGGGCGGCACGAGCTTCCCCAACAACCGTTTCAGCGCAGTCTTCTTCCAGCCCTTCTATGCCGGTCAGACCTTCGGCCTCGGCCAGGTCAATCCGCTGACGGCGCTGATGCTCTCCGATCTCGTGACCCGCGTGTCCGGTTATCCAAAGCTGAACGAAAAGAATGCCGGCGCCGTCTACAGGGCCATCATGGATCCCGATATCTCGCTCGCCTTCGTCGCGGCCTCGATCCGCAGGTCGATCGACGATTATAAGGAGATCGCCGGCATGGATATCTCGGGCAATCCCGGCCTGACGGCGACGCTCTATAATGTCGGCAATTCGCGCCAGCGCGCCGCAGCCCTTGCTGCGAAGAATCGCGGCGCCGGTACGACTGTCTGGCCGGAAGAGAATTATTACGGCTGGCTGATCAACGACAAGCTGGACGAACTTAAGGGCCTGCTCTAGCTTCAAGCTTGCCGGGAAGGCCTAGATCTTCCCCGAAAGGCTTTTACGATGGACATGCGTCCGGACCCCTTCGTTCCGCCAGCACCGCTGCCGCGTACCGTGCCGCCGAGCCGGCTGGAAATCATCCGCATCATCCTGCGCAATCCGCTCGAACTCTGGGGCGAACCGTCCTACACGCTGCCCTGGATCCGCACCAATTTCTTCGGCCAGAGGACGCTGATCGTCAACGATCCCGGCCTGATCAAGCATGTGCTGGTCGACAATGCCAATAATTACCGCATGTCGGATGTGCGCCAGCTCGTCCTGCGTCCAATCCTCCGCGACGGCCTTCTGACCGCCGAAGGTCCCGTTTGGAAAAGATCGCGCAAGGCGGTGGCGCCTGTTTTCACGCCTCGCCATGCCCAAGGCTTCGCCGGGCAGATGCTGCGCCAGTCCGAAGACTATGCCCGTAAATATGAGAGCGCAGACGAGGCAGGCGCAATTTTCGATATCAGCACCGATATGACCGAGCTGACCTTCGCGATTCTGGCTGACACATTATTTTCAGGTGAAATCGTCACCTCGAGCGGCCATTTCGCTGACGATGTCAATGAACTCCTGCATCGCATGGGCCGCGTCGATCCGATGGATCTGATGCGCGCTCCGTCGTGGGTTCCACGTGTGACACGCATCGGCGGTCAGAAAGTGCTGGAGAAATTCCGCGCCATCGTGCGCAACACGATGGATATGCGGCTTGCAAAGATGAAGGCGAATCGCAGCAGCGCGCCAGAAGATTTCCTGACCCTGCTCCTGGAACAGGCCGGCCCTGAAGGGCTGACCAAGGAAGAAATCGAAGACAATATTCTGACCTTCATCGGTGCGGGGCATGAGACCACAGCCCGGGCATTGGCCTGGACGCTGTATTGCGTATCGAACAGCCCGCATATCCGCGAGGCGATGGAAGAAGAAATCGACGCGGTGCTCGCCACTGGGGCCGAACCTGTGGAATGGCTGGATATGATGCCGCAGACGCGCGCCGCCTTCGAGGAGGCTTTGCGCCTCTATCCGCCGGCGCCATCCATCAATCGCGCCGCCATATCGGATGATTCCTGGACAAGCCCCAAGGGCGAGCGGGTCGAGATCGAGGCCGATGTCACGGTGCTCATCATGCCCTGGACGTTGCATCGCCACGAACTTCACTGGGACAGGCCGCGGGCCTATATGCCCGAACGCTTCCTGCCGGAAAATCGCGGCTCCATCGGCCGCTTCCAGTTCCTGCCTTTCGGCGCCGGCCCGCGTGTCTGCATCGGCGCAACCTTTGCGCTTCAGGAGGCGGTGATCGCCCTTGCTGTCCTGATGCATCGTTATCGCTTCGATTCCACCGATCAGACCAATCCCTGGCCGGTGCAGAAGCTGACGACGCAGCCGCAGAACGGGCTGCCGATGCGCGTGACGCCGCGTATAATTTCCACGAAAGCATAAATCTTTCGAATTATTGCGGAATTGACTGTGAATGAAAGCCGGGCAAAGTGGCAGCATTCAAAGTCGTTGCCAGGGAGAATGCCGCATGAGCCGCGTTGATAAGAACGGTCTTGCCATCGAAACCGTCCTTCATGATTTCCTCGTCAAGGAGGTACTGCCGGGTCTGGCGGTCGATGCGGACAAGTTCTTTGCCGATTTTTCGGCTGTAGTCCACGATCTCGCCCCGAAAAATCGTGCATTGCTGGCAAAACGCGACGACCTGCAGATAAAGATCGACGACTGGTATCGCAGGCATGGCACCCCGGCGGATATGGACGAATACCAGTCCTTCCTCCGCGAAATCGGCTATCTCCTGCCTGAGGGATCGGACTTCCAGGTTTCGACCGAAAATGCCGATCCGGAAATCGCCTCGATCGCCGGCCCGCAGCTCGTCGTTCCCGTCATGAACGCCCGTTACGCCTTGAACGCCGCCAATGCCCGCTGGGGCTCGCTCTATGATGCGCTCTACGGTACGGACGCCATTCCCGAGAGCGACGGCGCCGAGAAGGGTAAGGGCTACAATCCGAAGCGCGGCGAGAAGGTCATCGCTTGGGTGCGCGATTTCCTCGATGCRTCAGCGCCGCTGCAGGACTGCCGCTGGAAGGACGTCGGAAGCTTTGCCGTCAAGGATGGAGCGCTGGTCGTCAGATCGATCGATGGCGAGCAGGCAAAGCTGACGGACGGCGGCCATTTTGCCGGCTACCGCGGAGATCCGACCGCTCCAACGCATATTCTCCTGAAGAACAACGGCATTCACATCGAAATCGTCATCGATGCGGCGACGACGATCGGGAAAGCCGATCCGGCTCATATTTCCGATGTCTGGCTGGAATCGGCAATCACGACAATCATGGACTGCGAGGATTCGATTGCCGCAGTCGATGCCGAAGACAAGGTCGTCGTCTATCGCAACTGGCTCGGTCTGATGAAAGGCGATCTACAGGAAGAAGTGGCAAAGGGCGGAGCGAGCTTCATCCGCAAGCTCAATCCGGATCTGCAATATGCCGGTCCGGACGGCACCTCCTTCGAGGTGCATCGCCGCTCGCTGATGCTGGTGCGCAATGTCGGCCACCTCATGACCAATCCGGCGATCCTCGACCGCGACGGCAACGAAGTACCTGAAGGCATCATGGATGCTGTGATCACCGGCCTGATCGCGCTTTACGATATAGGTCCGGCCGGCCGGAAGAAGAATTCCCGCACCGGCTCCATGTATGTGGTCAAGCCGAAGATGCATGGGCCCGAAGAGGTCGCCTTCGCCGTCGAAATCTTCTCGCGGGTCGAAGATGCGCTTGGCCTGCCGCGCAATGCCATCATGATGGGCATCATGGACGAGGAGCGCCGCACGACCGTCAACCTCAAGGAATGCATCCGTGCCGCCCGCGAGCGCGTCGTTTTCATCAATACCGGATTCCTCGATCGTACCGGCGATGAGATCCATACCTCGATGGAAGCCGGCCCGATGATTCGCAAGGGCGACATGCGCCAAGCGGCGTGGATTTCCGCCTATGAGAACTGGAACGTCGACATCGGCCTCGAATGTGGCCTTTCCGGCCACGCCCAGATCGGCAAGGGCATGTGGGCGATGCCGGATCTGATGGCGGCGATGCTCGAACAGAAGATCGCCCATCCGAAAGCCGGCGCCAACACCGCCTGGGTGCCGTCGCCGACGGCCGCGACCCTGCATGCCACCCATTATCACCGGGTCAATGTCGCCCGTGTTCAGCAGGGGCTGAAGGATCGCGCCCGCGCCAAACTGTCCGACATTCTCTCCGTGCCGGTCGCAGTGCGGCCGAACTGGACGCCGGAGGAAATCCAGCGCGAGCTCGATAACAATGCCCAGGGCATTCTCGGCTATGTCGTGCGCTGGGTCGATCAGGGCGTCGGCTGCTCGAAGGTGCCCGACATCAACAATGTCGGTCTGATGGAAGATCGCGCTACATTACGCATTTCGGCCCAGCATATGGCGAACTGGCTGCACCACAAGGTTGTCACCGAAGCTCAGATCGTCGAGACGATGAAGCGCATGGCCGCCGTCGTCGACCAGCAGAATGCGTCAGACCCCGCCTACCGGCCGATGGCCGGCAACTTTGACGATTCGATCGCCTTCCGGGCTGCCCTCGATCTCGTATTGAAGGGTAGGGAACAGCCGAACGGTTATACCGAGCCGGTGCTTCACCGCCGCCGCCTCGAGCTCAAGGCGAAGCAGACTGCCTAACGGAGAATACGAAAAGGCCGCCGGAACGATAGTTCGGCGGCCTTTTTTATACCGAATTCGATAATTAGCTTACTGAATGACGACGACCTTGGACGTGCCCTTGCCGGGACGAACGCGGCCGTAGAGATCGATGACATCCTGGTTCATCAGGCGAATGCAGCCCGAGGAAGCGGCGGTGCCGATCGAGGCCCATTCCGGCGTACCGTGCAGGCGGAAGAGCGTGTCCTTGCCGTCCTCGTTGAAGAGATACATGGCGCGTGCGCCGAGAGGATTGGTGAGGCCCGGGCCCATGCCGTCTTCGACGTACTTGGCGAGATCGGGCCGGCGGACGGCCATTTCCTTTGGCGGGTGCCAGTTCGGCCATTCCTGCTTCCAGGCGACGTAGGCGGTGCCGGCCCATGCGAAGCCCTGCTTGCCGACGCCGATGCCGTAGCGCATCGCCTTGCCGTTGGCCAGGATGTAATAGAGGAAGCGCTCGCGCGTGTTGACGATGATCGTACCGGGACGCTCGGTGGTCTGGTAGCTGACGACCTGGCGGCGGAACTGCGGCTTGACCCTATCGATCGGGATAGCCGGCAGGGAGTATCCGGCATCCTTCGTCACGCCGTAGGCGTCGTTGAAGATCTGTGCTGTCTGTACCGTCGGGCCTGCGCCCTTGTCGTCGACGGATGCGCTGTCCGATGTCGTGGAGCAACCGGCCAGAGCGAGCGTCGCCAGCAGGCCAAATACAGGGAATGCATTGCAGATGCGCATGGATGACTCTTGAAGTTTTGGGGCAAGGGAGAATGGTCTTTCGACCATCGTTGATTATGGTTTATTTTCGATTAACTTGCGCTTTGCAAGGCTGCTGCAGCGCGACAAATCCGTCTGCCGCGCAAATTAGAAGCGCATGGTTTTTTTGCAACAACGCGCCAGCCCCTCTGATGGTTATCCATGACGATTTTGAGCGTTTACAATAACAATCCGTTAATCGATGGCCGGCAATCGGACAGGGCCATGATGGTGCGGCGCGGAACGCAGATATTGCTGCATGAAATGCGTCACGCCGTGCTGCCCGAACTGCCGCTGGCCAGCGGTCGCCGCGCCGATCTGATCACTCTTTCGGAAAAGGGCGAGGTCTGGATCATCGAAATCAAGACGTCGATCGAAGATTTCAGGGTGGATCGCAAATGGCCGGAATACAGGCTGCATTGCGACCGCCTGTTCTTTGCGACTCACAAGGATGTGCCGCTGGAGATTTTTCCCGAGGAATGCGGGCTTTTCCTGTCGGATGGTTATGGCGCGCATATGATTCGCGAGGCGCCGGAGCACCGCATGGCGCCCGCCACGCGCAAGTCGGTCACACTTAATTTCTCGCGCGCCGCCGCACAAAGGCTGCTGATGGCCGAATGGGCGAACGGAAAACCGTTCAACGTGGATGATGTCTGATGCCGCGCTGTGCTGTCTATTTCGGCGCGCGTTTGGCAAGGATACGCTGCAGCGTCCGCCGGTGCATGTTGAGCCGGCGGGCCGTTTCGGAAACATTGCGCTCGCACATTTCATAGACCCGCTGGATATGCTCCCAGCGCACCCGGTCGGCCGACATCGGATTTTCGGGAAGCTCGGCCTTTTCGCCCGGCCGTTGCGTCAGCGCCGAAAACACGTCGTCGGCATCCGCAGGCTTTGCGAGGTAGTCGACAGCGCCGAGCTTCACGGCCGTCACCGCCGTTGCGATATTGCCATAGCCGGTCAGCACGATGATCCTGGTGTCGTCGCGTCGCTGGCGGATCGCCTCGATGACGTCGAGCCCATTGCCGTCGCCGAGCCGCAGATCGACCACCGCATATTTCGGCGGCCGGCCTCTCGACTTCGCAACGCCTTCCGCCACCGATTCGGCCGTCTCCACCTGGAAGCCGCGCGTCTCCATCGCCCGTGCCAGGCGGCGCAGGAACGGCCCGTCGTCGTCGACGATCAGCAGGCTGGCGTCGGGACCGATATGATCCTCATCCGACGCGGCGAAATTGTCATGATTCTGTTCTGTCATCGTCTCGGTCCCGGCGGTTGAGCGCCCGATCTGCGTTAACCGCTATATCCTGTTTATGCCGACAAAGTCATTTTGTCGAATTTGCGTCGATCAGCATGCGCGGCCATTCGATTCGGATACGCGCGCCCGCACTTTCCGGATCGCGGTTCTCGAAAACCAGCGACGCCCCCGAGCGCTCCAGCAGGGTTTTGGCGATGAAAAGCCCGAGCCCGAGGCCACCGGCCGTATCCTCCTTCTGCCGCTTGGTCACATAGGGTTCGCCGATCCGCGTCAGAATATCGGGCGCATAACCGTTGCCGTCGTCCTCGATAACGATCAGCACTTTGTCGTGATCGTGCTCGACAGTGACGGTCACTTTCTCCCGCGCGTAATCGACGGCGTTTTCGATCAGGTTGCCGAGCCCGTACATGATGCCGGCATTGCGGTCGGTGACCGGTTCGCCCTTGCGCGGGCTCTTTTCGATGAGCTCGAGAGCGATACCGAATTCCCGGTGCGGGGCGACGATCTCCTCGATCATCGACGAAAGCGGCAGGCGGCGCATATGCGCCTCGCCCTCCGAGGAAAGCGTCGTCAGCCGCCGCAAGATGTCACGGCAGCGTTCGCTCTGGCTGCGCAGCAGCATCACGTCCTCGCGGAAACGATCGTCGTTCTTGAGTTCCCGCTCCATTTCCTTGGCGACGACGCTGATCGTCGCAAGCGGCGTGCCGAGCTCATGGGCGGCTGCGGCTGCCAGCCCATCGAGTTGCGACAGATGTTTTTCCCGCTGCAGCACCAGTTCGGTCGCAGCCAGCGCATCGGCAAGCTGGCTCGCTTCCATCGAGACTCGATAGGCATAGAAGGCGGCGAATGCCATCGTCGAGGCGATCGAGCACCAGACACCGAACTGCATCACGTTGTGCACGTTGATTTCGACCCCGTCGAACCAGGGCAGCGGGAAGGGCGAAAAGGCAAGCACCGTGATGCAGACCATCGCAAAGCCGATCAGCGCGGTGCTGTAACGGATCGGCTGCGAGGCAAAGGAGATGATGACGGGCACGCAGACGAGCGCCGCGAAAGGATTGGCAAGGCCGCCGGTGATGAACAGCAGCGCGCAGAGCTGCAAAAGGTCGAAGCCGAGCAGCGCAAAGGCGGCTGGCGGTTCCAGCCGATGCGTCGGTGGATAGCGGATCGTCAGGTAAAAATTCACCCAGGCAAGGGCGGCGATCAGCGAAGAGCTGGCAATCAGCGGCAAAGGAAATTTCAGCCAGAAGGCAACGATGAACACCGTCAGCGCCTGTCCGCCGACGGCAAGCCAGCGCAGCCGCACCAATGTCTGCAGGCGCAGCCTGCGGCTGTTGTGCCGGTCCTCCAGCGTATAGCCTTCCGTGTTGTCGATCATGCCAGGCTTGTCGATCATGCCGAGGGCTCCTTGAACGGCCCTCATGTACCACGCGGTTTTGCCCGTGTCGTCGGCAACGCATCCTCCGGCCGCTCCGGCCAGGGATGCCGGGGATAGCGCCCGCGCATATCAGCACGCACATCCCTCCACGAGCCGGCCCAGAAGCCCGGCAGGTCGCGCGTCGTCTGGATCGGCCGGTGCGCCGGCGAGGTGAGCTCGAGCAGCAGTGGCAGGCGGCCACCGGCAATGGCTGGATGCTGCTTCAGTCCAAACAGCTCCTGCACGCGGATCGTCAGCACCGGCTCCTCGCCCTCATATTGGATCGGATGCCTTTGGCCGGTCGGCGCTTCGAAATGGGTTGGCGCAAGCCGGCTAAGGTCGCGCTGCAATTCGTGCGGCACCAGCGATATCAGCCCGTTCGAAAGCCCGGCTGTGGAAATCTCGGAAAGGCCGCGGGCGTCGGTCTGAAAGGGGCCGAACCACTCGTCCAGCCGGGAAAGCAGGGCGCTGTCGCTGACGTCAGGCCAGGGCTCGCCGATCATCCGGTGAAGGAATCCGATCCGCTCGCGAAGCTGCATGGCCTCCTTCGAGAAGGCAAGCTGATCGAGCCCCAGCTCGCGCACCCCCTCCACCAGTGCCTGGCTGACTGCTGGCCCGGAAGGTCGCGGCAAGGGTGTCTCTTCGAAGACGATCGCGCCGAGCCGGGTTGCCCGCCGCGCCCTCACTTGCCGGCTCTGCCGGTCGAAGAATATCTGGTCGCCGGTTTTGATCTCGCCGGGAAGCTCGGCTTCGACGTCGCCACGCGTCACCTCAGCTGCCGCCAGAACCCGCGCCTGCGCCGCCCGTCCAGTCAGGTCGGCAATCACCAGCATCTGGCTGCCGGCCAGCCTCTCGGTTTCCGGCAGCTCCGCTCCGCGCCCGTTCGCCATTACGAATCGGCCGCGGCCGCCGCGCTGAAGTGCGATTCGATCCGGAAATGCGTGCAGCAGCAGCTGGCCCGCAAGTGCCGGCGCCGTTGCGGTAACGCTGTCGAGGCCGCTCGCCAGCCGTCCTCCCAGTCGCCGTGAAGCCTCCGCTCTCTCGCCGCGCTCGGCCTTGAAACGCCGCAACCGCTCCTCGATATCGATGCTCGGTCCGCCAAGCCCCTGTTCGGTGAGAAGCACGGCGACCAACGCCGCATCCCGGGCATGCCCCGATTCGCCTGCGGAGACGACCATGGCGGCAAGCCGCGGCGGCAAAGCGAGATCGCGCATCACCTTGCCGCGCGCCGTCAGCGCCCCGTCCTTGTCGAGTGCGCCGAGCTGGCCAAGCAGCACCCGCGCCTCCCTCAGCGTCGTTTCCGGCGGTTGATCGACGAAGGCAAGGGATGCCGGATCCTGAACGCCCCAATGCGCGAGATCGAGCACCAGCCCTGAGAGATCGCTGGAAAGGATCTGCGGTGGTGTGAAGGCCGGCAGTGCCGCCGTCTGTCCCTGGTGCCATAGCCTTATGGCGATACCAGGTTCCGTTCGTCCGGCACGGCCGGCCCGCTGATCGGCGGAAGCCCGCGATACGCGCACTGTCTCCAGCCGCGTGATCCCCGTCGACGCCTCGAACACCGGCAGGCGTTGCAGGCCGCTGTCGATCACGATCCTGACGCCGTCGATGGTGATCGATGTTTCGGCGATCGACGTCGCAAGCACAATTTTTCGCGTCCCCTGGGATGCCGGTCGGATCGCCGCATCCTGCTCCTTCTGGCTGAGATTGCCGTAGAGCGGCGCAATCAGCGTCTCGGCCCCGAATCGTCCCTGCAGACGTTCCACGGTCCGCGTGATTTCTGCCTGGCCAGGCAGGAAAGCGAGGATCGAGCCCGCCTCATTGGCATGGGCATCGAGTATAGCCCGCGTGACAACATCCTCGATGCGTTCGCCGCCCGGCCGGTCCTGGTAACGGATATCGATCGGAAAGCTGCGCCCCAGGCTTTCGATGACCGGTGGGTGGTCGAGCAGGGCGGCCACACGTTCGACGTCGAGGGTCGCTGACATGACCAGGATACGCAGGTCCTCGCGCAGCGCCGACTGGACGTCGAGCGCCAAAGCGAGTCCGAAGTCTGCGTCCAGCGAACGCTCATGGAATTCGTCGAAGATCACCGTCGAGACACCGGTCAGTTCCGGATCGTCGAGGATCATCCGGGCAAAAACCCCTTCGGTCACCACCTCGATCCGTGTCGCTCTCGATATCCTGTTGTCAAGGCGCATGCGGTAGCCGACCGTCCCGCCGACCTGTTCGCCGATCAGCGATGCCATCCGGCTTGCTGCCGCCCGCGCCGCCAGCCGCCGCGGCTCCAGCAGGATGATCTTGCCGTCACCGCGCCAGCCCTGGCCAAGTAGGTAAAGTGGTACCAGCGTCGTCTTGCCGGCGCCGGGCGGTGCGGAAAGAACGGCGCGTCGCTGCTCGGCCAACGCGGCACCGACGGCCGGCAGGACATGTGAAACCGGAAGATCCGGCAAGGATGCACTGATTGTCACTTTCGGCCCGTCACTGTCTCGTAGGCAAGAATCGCCCCGGCGAGATCCTCCAAAGCCGCCCCGACCGACTTGAACAGCGTGATCTCAGCGTCATGGCTTCGTCCGCCATGGGCGCCGCTGACGAGTTCCGCGAGCTCAGCCCTGATGTCGCCTTGATTCAGCACGCCGCTTTTCAGCGGCTGAACGATATCGCCCGCCTCGCTGATGGCACCGGCGCGGGTATCGACAAAGACCGAAGCACGGCGGATGGCCTCGTCGTCGCTTTCACGCATGCTCGGCTTGAAGGCGCCGACGAGATCGAGATGGGCGCCGGGCTTCAGCCATTCGCCTGATATCAGCGGCTCGCTGGAAAGCGTGGCGCAGGAAATGATATCGGCTGTCCGCACTGCGGCTTCAGCATCTGCGACCGCCTCGGCATTGAGGCCGAGCGCCCGGGCTTCGGCTGCGATCTTTTCCGCCGCTTGGCCGTTGCGGCCCCAGACCCGGTACCTCTTGATCAGCCGGGTCGTGCCGTGGGCAAGCATCAGGTTGAGCGACAGCCGCCCGGTTCCGCAGACGAGCAACTCTTCCGCATCAGCGCGGGCGAGATGACGGGCCGCCAGCGCCGATGCCGCCGCCGTCCGCCGCGCGGTCAACTCGCCGCCGTCGATTGCGGCAAGCATTTCCCCGGTGGCGCCGGAGGAAAGAAGATAGGTTCCAAAGATTGCCGGCAGGCCCCGCCGCACATTGCCTGGAAAGACCGAGACCGTCTTCACCCCGGCATAGCGTCCGGGAACCCAGGCCGGCATCAGGAGCAGTGTGGAGCTCTCCTCACCCGKCACCTCCATTTCATGGTGATGGCGCACCGGCATCACGCATTCGCTCTGGAACATGCGAGCGATCGCCTCGATCAGTTCCGGCCAAGGCAGGGCCGCGCGCGTCTGTTCTTCATCGAGGATAAGCATTCTTCGCTCCGCCGCATCGTTCTTCATCGCCAAACTAGCGAGTGAGGCGTGGCATAGGCAAGCACCCTGGAATTCCGCGCCAAGCTCCCCATATATGTCTTGTGTCCCTCGCCGAAGCCGTTCTTCGGGATTCGGCGAAAACGAATCTCAAAAACCACCCATTCGGGCGGTGAATTTCTTCATTCCTGGAGATGAGCGCCAAAAGTCCTTCATTTTCAACCTGTTACAAAAATGTCAAAAAACTTTGGTTGGGTGTGTTGACGGATGAGATTGGTTAGTTCTATAAGCCCACTCACTGAACGAGGGCGGCGGCGCTGCTGGCGACGAAGTCTTTCGTTCTAAAGAAACTCAAGCGGATTGGCGA
>NZ_JBFTQY010000055.1:0-70565 GCF_056399245.1 Rhizobium sp. 01N447_2 | reverse complement strand
CAGCTCGCCGACAATTTGGGCGCGATGAAACTGAAGCTCTCCGACGACGACATGGCGCGGCTGAACGAGGTGAGTGCGCCCCAGCCTTTGGACTATCCCTATGGCAAGGGAGGTATCAACCAACGCCATCGCAAGATCGAGGGCGGCCGCTGAGCCTTTCGGCCGCAACTGAACGAAGCCTGTCCGTTTCTCGCCGACGCGGACAGCATATCCGGGCCATGAATTACCGACCGGCGCTTTGGGTTGCCGGTCGGTCGCCCGTGCCGCCGAATGTCTTCAGGTAGATCGACAGAAGCTGCGTCTGCGAGGAGATGCYGAGCTTGCGGTAGACGTTGCGGCGGTGGACCTTCACCGTGCCCGTCGAGATGTTGAGCCTGAGGCCGATCGATTCCGAGGAATGTCCCTGCAATACCAGATCGACGATGGCGGTTTCGCGGCTCGTCAGCTTGAGGTCGCGCCAGACAGTGTCGGCCGGCTGTAGCGCCTGCGCCGCCGCACCGCGTTTCCTCCCCGTCCTCATGCCGGCATCGCGCTGCGCGTCGAACCGGGCGCCGAGCCACGGCCAGAAATGCCGGACCAGGCTCGCCACCAGAGGTTCGGCCTTTTTCAGAAGCGCGAATTCAGCCGGCGGAAACGGGCCGGTCTTTTCCCGGCGCATCAGCGACAGCACGACGGTGATATCGTCGTCGAGTGTCACGAAGAAGCCGATCTCCTCGGCAAGCCCGGTCTGCACATAGTAGCTCCGGTAATATTCGCTGGAGAAGAAGCGGTCGGGCGCCAGCTCGCGCATGCGGAAGACGCCGGCGCGACGCGCGCGGGCGGTCTGGTAGAAGGGGTCGAGCAGATAGGGACCGACCTGGTAGAGGGTAACGAAAACGACGTTCTCTTGCGGATCGAAGGTGCTGTAGAGATCGATCGGCCGTTCCTTGCCGCGATAGGCAAAAACCACGACATAGTCGAAGCGTACCAGCGCCGCCATCATCCGGCGGAAGGTCTCGCCAAACTCTGCATCCGCCATGGCGGGCCTTCCGACGGTGGCGTCGAAAGCCTGAAACAGCGCCTCGAGATCAATGCTCATCGAAAGCCTCCCTCAACCGTCTCATCAGGAATGGGTGCAATTTCATATACACCTTCCACGAAGAGATGTGAGGCAAAATACCTCTTTCGGGGTATATACCGCGCGGGAAGGCCGGGCTTAGTCTTTCGCCAACGACGGTGGCAACAAGGCAGCGCTAGACTGCCCGTACCAACCAACCGCAGGGAACAGACGTGGCATCCGCTTCGACGAACGATATCGAATTCCGTTCGGTCACCAAGAACTATGGMGCGGTGACCGCCGTGACCGACATAAACCTGAATGTACCCAAGGGTGCTTTCCTCGCTTTGCTCGGCCCTTCCGGCTGTGGCAAGACGACGTGCCTTCGCATGATCGGCGGCTTCGAACAGCCGAGCGAGGGCGCCGTGCTGATCGACGGACGKGAGATGAACGGCGTTCCGGCCTATCGCCGCCCCGTCAACATGGTCTTCCAGCATTATGCGCTGTTTCCGCATTTCAACGTCGTGGAGAACGTCGCCTATGGCCTGAGACAGATGCGGCCGAGGATCGCGGCGGCCGAGATCAACCGTCGCGCGGCCGAAGCGCTCGAGATGGTGCGGCTCGGCGGTTTTGCCAAACGGCGCATCCACGAGATGTCCGGCGGCCAGCAGCAGCGGGTGGCCTTGGCGCGGGCGATCGTCAACCGGCCTTCGGTGCTGCTGCTCGACGAGCCGCTGGCCGCACTCGACAAGAAGCTGCGCTCGGCCATGCAGATTGAATTGCAGACGCTGCAGCGCGAGCTCGGCATCACCTTCGTGCTCGTCACTCATGATCAGGAAGAAGCGCTATCGATGGCCGATGTCGTCTGCGTCATGAGCGCCGGGCGGATTCGCCAGCTCGGCACGCCGCAGGAGGTCTATGACCGCCCGGCCGATCTTTTCGTCGCCGATTTCGTCGGCAAGACCAACCGGATCGACGCGACGATGGAAGCCGGCGGCAAGACTCTGCGGCTTGGCGACGGTTCGGTGCTTGCGACCAGCGCGCGGCCCGGCGTTGCGCCGGGCGACGTCATCGTTGCGATCCGTCCCGAAGCGATCCGGCTGACGCGGGCGGCCGTCGGCAGCACGTCCTTTGCCGGCACGGTCACGCACCGCATCTTCCTCGGCTCTTCGGCCGAATATGCTGTCACCGTTCCGGGGCTCGGCGATTTCCTCGTCACCGCCGACCGGCGCAGCATGAACGAGAGCGATCTGGTCGAGCCGGGCGAAGCGGTCTTCCTCGGCTTCGATCCCGGTATGGCCCACGTCTTTTCAGCCCAGGTTTCTTCAGGCCAAGTTTCTCCGGCATCCAGTGCATAAACCAGAACAAGGGAACAGCATCATGAGCAAGGACTACAAGGATAATCTGCCCATTACCCCTGAAGGCTTCATGGACGAGTTCATGCGCCTGAAGCGCGGCTCCGTCAGCCGCCGTCACTTCCTCGGCATGACAGGCCTCGGGCTTGCGACCGCCGTGCTGTCGCGTTTCCCCGGCGCGCTGTCGACGCCCGCCTATGCCGAGGATCTCGGCACCCAGATGTCGATCGCCACCTGGCCGAATTATCACGACCCTGCGACCTTCGAGAACTTCAAGGCGGCGACCGGCGTTGCCGTCGAGGTCAACGTCTTTGGCTCCAACGAGGAAATGCTGGCCAAGCTCCAGGCGGGGGCCTCCGGTTGGTCGCTCTTCGTGCCGACCAATTACACGATCTCCACCCACCACAAGCTCGGCCTGATCGACGAACTCGACCTGTCCAAAATCCCGAATTTCAGCCAGGCGACGGAAAACCCGCGCTTCACCAAGGAGGGCATGATCGACGGCAAGACCTATGCCGTGCCGAAGAACTGGGGCACGACAGGATTCTCGGTCAATACCTCGAAGATCAAGACCAAGCTGTCGAGCTGGAAGGATTTCTTCGAGATCGCCCAGACGGAAGCCGACGGCCGCGCCATGGTGCACGACTATCAGCTGACGACGATCGGCAGCGCGCTGGTCTCGCTCGGCTACGATTTCAACTCGATCAAGGCGGACGAACTCGCCAAGGCCGAGGAACTGCTGATCAAAGTCAAGCCGCACCTTTTCGCCATCAACAGCGACTACCAGCCGGCCATGCGCGCCACCGACGCCTGGCTCACCATGTGCTGGACCAATGACGGTGCACAGCTCAACCGCGATGTTCCCGAGATCGCCTATGTGCTCGGCACCGACGGCGGCGAGATCTGGACGGACTATTACGCCATCCCGAAGGATGCGCCGAACAAGGCGGCGGGTTACGCGCTCCTCAACTACCTCATGGATCCGGCCTATGCCGTCAAGGAGCACGTCGCCAACGGCGCGCCGACAACCGACAGCCGCGTCATCGCGCTGCTGCCGAAGGAGATTACCGCCAACAAGATCGTCTATCCCGACGAGGCGCAGCTGACGCCGCTGGAATTCGGCGCGGCGGTAACGCTGACCGACCCCGGCCGTGCGGAACTGATGGCGCGCTTCAAGTCGGCTTGATCCGATCTCCCTTTCTCCCCAGCGGGGGTCCGAGGGACGGGTCGAGACCCGTGGCTCGACCCCGGTCGGTGGCCCGAAGGGTCGGATGAGGGGGCKGCAGATGCTGCCTTTCGCTTGAGCTCAAGGCATTCGTCGCTTCGCTCCTCATCCCCCGCATCGCCTCGCTTTGCTCGGCAGTTCTCCCCGTTGAGGAGAAGAGGGAAAGCGTGGCGCCGACAGTTACTCTTTCGAAAAGTCGCGTGAACTGAAATGCCCCTTGCACCGAACACGAAAAAACGCCTCGTCACGGCCGCGCTCGTCGCGCCGGCCAGCATCTGGCTGTTCGTGTTCCTGGTACTGCCCTTCATCGCCATCATCGTCTTTGCCTTCGGCGAGCGGGCGCCCGAAGGTGGTTATCAGCCGGCTTTCACCTTTGCACAGTTCGCCAATCTCGGTTCGCGCGCCGCAGCCTTCAAGAACACGCTGATGCTTGCGCCGATCGGCGCCTTCGCTTGCCTCATCGTCGCCTATCCGGTTGCCTATTACCTGGCCGTCAAGGCCAGCGCCAAATACCGGCTGCTGCTGGTCTCCCTCGTCGTCGTGCCCTTCTGGACCAGCCTTCTGGTGCGCACCTATGCCTGGATGTACATTCTCGGCGCCCGCGGCATTCCGCATCTGATGGAGATGGTCGGCATCGAGAATGTCAGGCTGCTGAACACGCCGGGCGCCGTGCTGCTCGGCATCGTCTATGGCTATCTGCCGCTGATGATCATGCCGATCTATGTCAGCCTCGAAAAGCTCGACCGCCGCCTGCTGGAGGCTTCTGCCGATCTCGGGGCACGGCCGCTTTCGACCTTCTTCGGCATCACCCTGCCGCTGTCGCTTCCAGGCGTGATGACCGGCATCGCTCTTGTCACCATCCTGCTGCTCGGCGAATATCTGATCCCGCAGCTGCTTGGCGGCGGCAAGGTCTTCTTCATCGGCAATGCGCTGGTCGACCTCTTCCTGCAATCGCGCAACTGGCCGTTCGGCTCTGCAATCGCCGTCACCCTCGTCGTCGTTGTCGTCATCGTGCTTTTGATCGCCATGCGCATAGCCTGGCGCGTTGCCGGTACCCGCCAGGTGGATCTCGTCTGATGCGCGCGCTGGTCACCGCAGTCTACCTGTTCCTCTACACGCCGATCGCGCTTGTCGTGCTGTTCTCCTTCAATGCCGGCCGCAATGCCAGCGAGTTCACCGGCTTCTCGACGCAATGGTATGGCAAGGCGCTCGCCAACACCTTCCTGATGGAAGCGCTGCAGAACAGCCTGATCATCGCCTTTACCAGCGCCGGGCTGGCGGCCATTTTCGGCACGATGGCGGCGATCGGCATGGAGCGGCTCGGCGCCCGCACGCGAGCAGTCTTCGACGGGCTGTTCGCTGCGGCGATCGTCGTTCCCGGCGTCGTCATCGGCATTGCGACGCTGGTGGCGCTGGTCGAAGTCTTCGGCTTCGTCAATCCACTGATCGCCGCCGTCTGGCCAGGCGAACAGGCGCCGAAGCTTTCGCTGGGCTACGGCTCGATCATCGCCGCCCATGGCCTGTTCACCATGGCGCTGGTGACGATGATCGTCAAAGCGCGCATCGCCGGCCTTGGCCGCGACATCGTCGAGGCGTCGAGCGATCTTTACGCCACGCCCTTCACCACCTTCCGCCAGATCGTGCTGCCGCAGATCCTGCCGTCGATCCTTGCCGGTTTCCTGCTCGCCTTCACCTTCTCCTTCGACGATTTCATCATCGCCTTCTTTGTTGCGGGCTCGAACACGACACTGCCGATCTATGTCTTCGCCTCGATCCGACGTGGCGTGACGCCCGAGATCAACGCCATTGCCACCATGGTGCTTGTCGCATCGCTGGGACTGATCCTCATCGCGCGCTTTCTGATGCGCGAGAAAACAACAAACTGAACGGGAAACACCAATGATTCTTGATAATCGCGTCGCGATCGTCACCGGAGCGGGGTCGGGCATCGGCCAGGCCGGCGCGCTGATCATGGCAGGAGAAGGCGCGTTCGTCGTCGTGGCGGATCTGAATGCCGCCAATGCCGCCGAAACCGTCGGCCGGATCGAGGCCGCCGGCGGCAAGGCCGAGAGCCTCGTTCTCGACGTGACGGATGACGCGGCACTCGAAGCCGGCATCGCCGCGGTCGCCGAACGTCATGGTCGGATCGATATCCTCCACAATCATGCCGGCGCACAGGTGGCGGGCGATCTGGAACAGGTGGCGGTCGAAGGCTTCGACAGGTCGTGGAGCCTGAATGTCCGAGCGCATTTCATGGCGGCGCGCTTCGTCATGCCGCTGATGAAGAAGGCCGGCCGCGGCGTCATCCTCAACACCTCCTCCTCGTCGGGCGTGCTCTACGATCGCGAGATGATCGCCTATACGACGACGAAACATGCGGTCATCGCGATGACCCGGCAGATGGCGGGCGACTACGCCAGGTTCGGCATCCGCGTCAACGCGCTCTGCCCGGGCTGGGTGGATACGCCCTTCAACGAGCCCTTCATCGCCCAGATGGGGGGGCGCGGCGCGATCGAGGCCTATATCGCCGAGAAAGTGCCGCTCGGACGCTGGGCCGATGTTTCCGAGATTGCCGAGCCCATTCTCTTCCTCGTCTCGGACCGCTCGTCCTACATGACCGGGCAGATCCTCGTCGTCGACGGCGGTGAGACCGTCGTCTAGCGACTGCTGCCCCGATTTCCCGCAAAGGCGGCCGTCAGCCCGAGGCCGATCAACAGGACGCCGCTGACATAGCGTTCGGCGGTGAGATAGCGGCGATTGCGCCTCAACCAGCTGCCGGCAATACCGGAGGCGAACGCGTAGCCGCCGTCGGTTATGAGGCCGAGGCAGGTGTAGATCAGCCCCAGGAAGGCGATCTGCATCGCGGCGTGACCCCTGTTTACGTCGATGAACTGTGGCAGGAAGGCAAGGAAGAACAGCGCGGTCTTGGGATTGAAGAGATTGACGACGAACCCGTCGCGGAGAAGACGCGCGTAGCCGAACGCCTTCAAGCCGGTCTCGTTGTCGGGAAGCTGGCTTGGACCAAAGATCTTCTTGAACCCAAGCCACATCAGATAGGCCGCGCCCGCATATTTGATTGCGCTGAACGCCAGAGCCGAGGAAGCCAGGACGGCCGACAGGCCCAATGCCGCGACGATGACGTGGACCAGTGTCGCCGCATGAATGCCGAGGATCGAAACAAAGCCGGCAAGGCGGCCCTGCTCGACCGAGCGGGCAAAGATATAGAGAACCGCCGGCCCCGGAATCAGAAGCAGGGCCAGGGAAGCGCCGATAAACAACCAGATATTGGTAAGGGTTGGCATGATAATCGCCCTGCTCCTGTTTTTTCCACATCGCCTTGCGGGCGCATCGCTGGAGCCAGCCTGTTGTCACCGCGCAAGGGTGGATAGCATCACATGGGCAAAGCCTGCTGTCTTGAACGCTATAAACCTCTTGCATAATCGGCGGGCGTCACACCCGTCGTCTGCTTGAAAAGGCGGGAGAGATGGCTCTGGTCCGCGAAACCGACCATCCCGGCCACCTCGGCCGGCGGCGTGCCCGACCGAAGCATCTGCCGGGCCCGGCTTAGCCGCAATTGCCTCTGATAGGTATGCGGCGGCAGCCCGACAGACGAGCGGAAGGATCGCACGAGGTACACGGGATTGAGCCCGACCAAACGGGCAAGGTCGGCAAGGGCAATGCGCCTGTCGTAGTTCGCGTCGAGAAATTCACGGATGATCGTGACGTGGCGCGGCTCGCTTCCTGCTTTGACCCTTGCCTGCCGCTGCCCTGGGTAAGAGGCCAGCGCCGCAAGCCCGCTCGTCAGAAGCGTCTCGGCTTCAAGCGCGTCATCCGCAGTTTCGAGGCATCGATGCGCGCTGCCGAGGCTTTGGAAAAGTTCGACGTCGCCGGGGCATAACAACGGCTCCAACAGCGGCAGGCGCGTCGCCCCGGGATCGAGCACGGCATATTGCAAAAACGCAGGCGATACGAACAGGCAGCGGTAGTGCAACGCCTGTTCGCCGGCCGGCAGGCACATGTGCACGACGCCGGGCGCAAGGACATTGATGTTGCCCGGCTTCACCGCCACCTGAGGCTGACCATATTGGAACGCCATCGTGCCGCGTTCGTGCAGATGGATGGCATAAGCGTCGTGGAAGTGCTTCGGAAAGTGATGCTGCGTTCCTGAAGMGCGCAGCAATTCCACTCCGGCCAACGCGTCACTGCGCCAGATTCGAATGCGCCCCGCATCCCGCTTCATCCTGACCATTCGATAGTCTTTCTACCAGGCTGCCCCCGCCTTCAAGATATTTCCATGACAATCTTGCCGGGACCACGGAGGTACAAATCAAAATTTCCGCGCGCACGTCACATCGGGAGATGCCTGCCCGCCATGATATCGGCAACAACAGAAGGAAGCCAATCATGACGACAAAAATCGATCTCTTCGCCGCTGCCCCTTCGCTGATGACGGTCTGGCCGCGCACATCGATCGAACTCGACGCCGCCGCCAGTTTCGACCGGACTCTTTCTGAATTGCTGAAACTCCGCGCCTCTGAGATCAACGGCTGCGCCAATTGCCTCAATCTCCGATGGAAGCGCGCGAAAATGGCGAAACCGAGCAGCGCATCTACCTGCTGCCGGCCTGGCGGGAAGCGCCTTGCTACACCGACCGAGAGCGCGCGGCACTTGGCTGGACCGAGGCCTCACACGCCTTTGCGAAGGACGGGAGCATGCGAGCGCCTATGAGGCTTTGAAGGCAGAGTTCACGGAAGAGGAGCAGGTCAAGCTCACCGTGATGATCAACATCATCAACGGCTGGAACCGCATCGCCGTTGGCTTCGGCCTTTATGTCGACGCGGCCACGGTCAAGGCCGCCAGGGCTTCTGCCGCCTGATCGTCCCAAGCGATAGAAAGAGCCGCCATGTTTCCATGGCGGCTCGGCGGCCTGTCTGCTTGGGAGGAGATTTAGGCCGGAAGCTGGAAGATCACGTTGGCGATCAGAACGATCGCGAGGCCCGCGGCGAGTGCGAGATAGGGCAGGATGCCGGCTTTCTTGACGCCGAGATCCTGGCCGACGAGGCCGAGATCCTCCATTGCGCCGGCCGGGAATTTGCCGCCGTCGCGCACATAGTGGCGGTAGGCGAAGACCGGCAGGATCAGGGCGGCGAAGATGAAGCCGACCCAGAGCGCATTGGAATAACCCCAGACCTTGGCACCCGCACCGAGGAAGAGCGCGTTGACGAAGGCCAGCACGGTGTTGAGGCCGATCAGCCAGGTCGGCGCCTTCCAGGGGCGTTCGATATGACCGGAATCCATCCGGTGGATCCAGCCGGAATTGAGGTTCAGGAAGTTGAAGATGATGTAGCCGACATTCGAGACGGCGAGCACGAAGAAGTAGCCGCCGACATCTGAGGCGATCGCCAGCAGGAAGAGATTGAAGGCGAAATCGGTCCACATCGCCCGAGTCGGCGCGCCGTGCTCGTTGACGTGGTCGAGATATTTCGGCAGCCAGCCATCTTTCGAGCCCTGGTAGAGCGTGCGCGAGGAACCGGCCATCGCCGTCATGATGGCGAGGAAGAGCGCCATGATCATCAGTACGACGAGCAACTGGGTAACGACGCGGCCGGCGCCGATCAGGCCGCCGAGCGCTTCGGCAACACCCGTGCCATCGACGATGCCGGGGGCCAGCATGCCTGCATGGCCGAGGACGCCCTGGAAGGCGAAGGGCACGAGGAAGAAGAACAGGCAGCAGGCAAGGCCGGAATAGAAGATCGCCTTGAAGGTGTCGGTCTTCGGGTTCTTGAGTTCGCGGGTGTAGCAGACGGCCGTCTCGAAGCCATAGGTCGACCAGGCGGCGATATAGAGGCCGCCGAGGAAGAGTGTCCAGCCGCCGTTGCTCCAGGTGCCGTCGACAGCGGCATAGGCGGCTGTCGGCGGCACGAGACCGGTGACGTTGGTGGCCAGGATCTGGCCGCTGACGATCGGGTAAAGGCCGATGATGAGCAGCGGCACCAGCACGATGATGGCCAGCCACTTCTGCACGCTTGCCGTTTCCGAAATGCCACGATGCTGGATCGCGAAGATGATCAGCATCAGGATGCCGCCGATGAAGAAGGTGGCGTTGATATTGGCGGTGGCAAGGAAGGGAATGTTGAAGCTCAAGAGCGACCAGCTGCGGATCGCCGGCGTCAGGGCGGCGACACCGTCGGTGCCGAGCAATGCCTTGACGGCGTCATCCGGCGTCGTGCCGGCATGGGCTGCGATATATTCGGCGACGCGGGGGCTGTCGGCCGTGATGGAAGCGGCATGCGCTGAGATCCAGTCGAGGACCATCTGCGAATCTGCCGCCGGAATCGGGTAGAATGCGTTGAGGATGTAACCGGCGGCGATGGCGCAGCCGAGCGACAGCACCGGCGACCAGGCAAACCAGTTGCACCAGACGGACAGCGGCGCGATGAATTTCGAATAGCGCAACCAGGCGGTGGCGCCATAGACCGAAGCGCCGCCGGATTTGTTGGCGAACATGCCGGCGATCTCGGCATAGGTGAAGGATTGCAGGAAACCCATCACCATCGAGATGATCCAGACGACGAAGGCAAGCTTGCCCGTCGTGCCCGCAATGCCGCCGATGGAGAAAAGAACGAGCGGCGGCACGCCCGCAGCCACCCAGAATGCGCCCTTCCAATCGAGCGCGCGTACAAGCTTACCTTCGGTGCCGGATGCAATCCCGGCCTCCACAATGTCTGTCATCAGTGAAATTCCCCATTCTATTTGTTCCGGACGTATCTTTGTACGTCTCCCTGAACGTGTCTCCCTGACAGTCTCAAGCCCGCCCGGATGATTTTGGCGATCCGTGTTCCCGACGGATTCCCGAGTCTGAACTCTTTATGCATAGTGAAGATATTTTCTTTTTAGTCAACATCACTTTACTTTCCACAGCCATTTTGTAAACCTGTGTCCGCATGCCTGAGGGCATGCCCGATCCCCATGAGGGCAGAATGCGAGAACTTCATCCTGCTATGACAGGCCTGCGGCCGGCCACTCCGAGCCTCGTGCATTATCCCGGCATTCCCACCCTGCCGGAGGGAACCGAGCGCTACAGGGCAAAGGGCGGCGGATCGGTCGTTATGCGCGTCGAGCCGGGCGACCGGGTCAGCGTCATCGACAGCGAGGGCGGGCAGGTCTGCGAGATCTCTTTCCTCGACGAGAAGGGCCGCTTCCTGGCCGCCGATCTCGGAAAGGCATTCAGCAATTCAGCCGAGGGTTTGAAGGCCATTCTTCAAGCAGAAGATGAGAGTGCTGCCCGCACGCGTGCAGCACTTCTGCGTCGCGGCGCCGATCTGGCAGTGGCCGGCGCGCTCTGCATCTTCGGGGCGGGATCGACCCCGGGCAGCCAGGCGGATTTCACGATTTCCATGAAGGGCCTGCTGATCGTCGCAGCACCCGCCAGCGCCATGTCGCCGGAGGCACAGGATACGGCGACGCCGATCGAGATCAGGATCAAGCGCAGCCTGCTGATCCGCGATTACGCTTCCGCCTTGCCGGAACCGGCCGCCGATCCGGTCGAGGATATCCGCATCCGGGCGGCGACCGCGGCCGCCTATTTCGTGCGTGCCGGCGAATTCATCCAGATCATCGACGTCTATGGACGCCAGTGCACCGATTTCCAGGCTTTTGCCGCCCGCAAGGTCGACAAGGGTCTCGACCTCGCGCTTGATTCCACCGTCACCCGCACGCTGCTCGGCCGCAGCTATCCGATGCCGGGTCTCCCCTCCAAGGCCTTCGACCGCGACTTCGAACCGCTGGTCGAAATCGTCCAGGATACGGTCGGGCGTCACGACGCTTTCGCGACCGCCTGCAATTCGCGCTATTACGACGACATGGGTTATCCCGGCCACGTCAACTGTACGGATAATTTCAACGCTGCGCTGGCGCCCTACGGCATTGCCGGCCGCAAGGGCTGGGAAGCGCTGAACTATTTCTACAACACCAATATCGACCACAACAACCAGCTCTATCTCGACGAGCCCTGGTCGCGCCCTGGTGATTACGTGCTGATGCGGGCGCTGACCGACCTCGTCTGCGTCTCCTCGTCCTGCCCTGACGATATCGACGCTGCGAACGGCTGGGATCCGACGGATATCCACGTCCGCACCTTTTCCGGAAAAGAGAAATTCTCACGAGCGGTAGCCTATCGCATGACCCCAGATGCCGACGCCGAACTGACACGCGAAACCGCCTTCCATCCCCGCCTCTCCGCGTTGACGCGGGACTACACCGAATATCGCGGCTACTGGCTGCCGAACCGCTTCTCCAGCGAAGGTCCGGTCGAGGAATACTGGGCCTGCCGCGAGCGCGCTGCCGTCATCGACCTCTCGCCCTTGCGGAAATTCGAGGTGACGGGGCCGGATGCCGAGGAACTGCTGCAATATTGCCTGACGCGCGACGTGCGCAAACTGTCGACCGGCCAGGTCGTCTATTCGGCTATGTGCTACGAAAACGGCGGCATGATCGATGATGGCACGCTGTTCCGGCTCGGCGACAAGAACTTCCGCTGGATCGGCGGCGATGATTTCAGCGGCATATGGCTGCGCCAGCAGGCGGAGAAGAAGGGCTTCAAGGCCTGGGTCCGCTCTTCGACCGACCAGATGCACAATATCGCCCTGCAAGGTCCGAAGAGCCGCGATATCCTGAAGGAGATCATCTGGACGGCGCCGCGCCAGCCGACGATCGGCGAGCTCGAATGGTTCCGCTTCACCGTCGGCCGCATCGGCGGCTTCGAGGGTGTTCCAATCGTCGTCTCGCGCACGGGCTACACCGGCGAGCTCGGCTACGAGATCTTCTGTCATCCGAAGGATGCGCTGACGGTGTTTGACGCCGTCTGGGAGGCAGGCCAGCCGCACGGATTGAAGCCGATGGGGCTGGAGGCGCTCGACATGGTCCGCATCGAGGCGGGCCTGATCTTTGCCCATCACGAGTTCACCGACCAGACGGACCCGTTCGAGGCGGGGATCGGCTTCACGGTGCCGCTGAAATCCAAGCAGGACGATTTCATCGGCCGTGAGGCACTGATCCGGCGCAAGGAGCATCCGCGCCATCTGCTCGTCGGCCTCGATATCAAGGCGAACGAAGCGGTCGGTCATGGCGATTGCATCCATATCGGCCGGGCCCAGGTGGGCGTTATCACCAGCGCCACGCGTTCGCCGATCCTCGGCAAGACGATCGCGCTCGCCCGCATCGACGTGATGCATGCAAGCCCCGGCACCGAGGTCGAGATCGGCAAGCTCGACGGGCACCAGAAGCGCCTGCCGGCGACGATCGTCCCGCTTTCGCATTACGACCCGCAGAAGACGCGGCCGCGCTCGTAATGCCTGCTTTTGTGGTCGAGGCCGGCGATTGGCGTCCCGGCATGCAAGGCGACCGAGATGCAACCTGATGATGAGTGAGCGGCCCTGAAAAACTAAAAGTTGACAAATTCGGGTTGAGTGTCTATATCTCGGTAGTCGATATTGCTTGTTTGACTTTTGTTATCGCACGCTGGCAACGTGCCCTGGACGAACTTCCCTCTTCAAAATCGAGATCATCATCCGTCGTGCTTCCGCACGTGCGGTCGTCAATTGCTATGAAAGGGTTCGTTATGACCACTGGCACAGTTAAATGGTTCAATTCCACCAAGGGTTTCGGCTTCATTCAGCCTGATGACGGCGGCGCTGACGCCTTCGTCCACATCTCTGCCGTCGAACGCGCCGGAATGCGCGAAATCGTCGAAGGCCAGAAGATCGGCTACGAGCTTGAGCGCGATAACAAGTCGGGCAAAATGTCCGCTTGCAATCTCCAAGCCGCCTAAACTGAAATCTGCTTTCCTTTGACCGCGGATGTACCGGCACTGTCGAAAGTATGATACTATTAAGGTCAGGCACGTTGCCTGGCCTTTTTTGCTGAGTCGGCCAGCGGGCTGCTGCATAATTTCCTAAACGCGGAATCGCTTTAAGGAATTATGCAGTAATTCAAAGCGTTACAGCGTCCTTTGCGCGTCTGAAAGACGCGCGGCGCTGTGATAAAATCCAGGATTGATATGACAGAGTCACACAGCAAATCACGCAAGCAGGCGGAGATTGCCTTCGGAAACGCGCAATCGCAGTTCCTGGCGCGAAGCCGCGCGGTCGAAGAGATCGATTCGACCGTACGTGCCCGCGAGGAAAAAACCTTGCGGTTACGCGAAGCGCGTGAGGCCAAGGAATTGCAGGATCGCTTGACAGGGGTTACTGCTCCTGCCGCGAAGCGAAAAAAGAAAATCTGACCCCTACTGCATAATTCCTTAAATCGGATTCGATTTCAGGATAAAACCATGCAGCAGTTCAAAGTATTACAGCGCCCTTTGCGCGTCCGATGACGTGCGGCGCCATAGAACAGGATGATTTTAGGCCGGATCGGCCTAATCTCTGAGTCCTGTTCTAAATTAAAGAGTTGGAGCATGATGTCGTCCGAAAACTGCGCACAGTTTTCGGCATCATGCTCTAGAGTCGAAGTCAAACAGTCAGGAAACAGATTTGAAAAACGCCAGAAACAACGAGCTTTCCGATCGCCGCAGCGCCGCTGCCGAAGCCAAGGCGGCTCTCCTCAATGCGTATCGTAACGCCAAGGATTCAGCCGAACCCACAAGGCTGGCAAAGCAGGCGGAGCGTCAAGCCATTGCCGCGGCCAGGGAAGAACGTCGCGCTCAGCGAGAACGGGTCAAGCTCGAGGAACTGGAGCGGGCTCAGGCTGCAGAAGCCGAACGCCAGGCTGCCGCCGAGGCCGCAGCACGCGCCGATGCCGACGCGCGCGAAGCGGCTGACAAAGACCGGATCGCTCGCGTGATTGCCGATGAAGCCGCCCGAAAGGCCGAACGCGACCTGCGTTACGCCAATCGCAAAGCCAGAAAGTCCTGATCGTCAGCGCTGCCTGTTGTCGCAACAGGCAGCGCGTTGTCGTTCACGCGGCCTGCACGGCTGCATTCAGCGGAATTTCGACGTCGATCTCGAGCGTCGAGACGTACTCGTTGCGATCGATCGTCACCTGCACCTTGTCGTGGTCGAGCTGCACGTGCTTGGCGATCACCGCAAGGATTTCCTCGCGCAGCAGGGAGACCAGGTCCGACCCCGCCGAGGAACGTTCATGGGCGAGAAGGACCTGCAGCCGTTCGCGGGCGGCTGGTGCGGTTCTCTGCTTGTTGAAAAGACGGAAAATATTCATGCCGCCCTCCGTCCGAAGATCTTGCCGAAAATATTCCTCTTTTCCTCTGGGATCGCGATCGGCACCGTCTCGCCCGCAAGCCGGCGAGCGGCATCGAAATAGGCCATAGCAGCCGCGCTGCGGCTGTCTGCCAGCGTGACCGGCGCACCGATGTTGGATGCCCGCAGAACATCCATGCTTTCGGGTATGATACCGAGAAGCGGGATGGAAAGGATCTCCAGGACGTCGTCGACCTTGAGCATGTCGCCGCGTTCGGCGCGGTTGGCGTCGTAGCGGGTGAGCAGCAGGTGCTTTTCCATCCGCTCGCCACGTTCGGCCTTGGCGGTCTTGGCATCCAGCAGGCCGATGATGCGATCTGAATCGCGCACCGACGAGACCTCGGGATTGGTGACGACCACGGCAACATCGGCGTGGCGCATGGCAAGCGTTGCCCCACGCTCGATCCCGGCGGGGCTGTCGCAGATGATCCAGTCGAAATAACGCTTCAGGTCGTTGATGACGCGCTCGACGCCCTCGGCCGTCAGGTTGTCCTTGTCGCGCGTCTGCGAAGCCGGCAGCAGGAACAGCGTCTCCAGCCGCTTGTCGCGGATCAGCGCCTGGGTAAGCTTGGCGTCGCCCTGGATGACATTGATCAGGTCGTAGACGACCCTGCGTTCGGCGCCCATCACGAGGTCGAGATTGCGTAAGCCCACGTCGAAATCGACGACGACGACTTTTTCATTGCGTTGCGCCAGCGCCGCTCCCAACGCGGCGGTCGAGGTCGTCTTGCCAACCCCGCCCTTGCCTGACGTGACGACGATCACTTTCCCCATCATTGTCTCTCCTTTGCCGTGGCCCCAGTAATTCAAGGTGTTAAAGCGTCCTTTGCGGCTCCCGATGAGGCGCGCGGCGCTGTCGTCAGATCAGTTTCTCTGCCATGATCGCGTCGTCTTCGAGCCAGAGCTGAACAGCCTGTCCGCGAAGATTGGGCGCCATGTCTTCCGCCATTTTGTAGATGCCGTCGATTGCAACCAGTTCGGCCTCGAGCTTGCGGCAAAAGATCCGCGCCGATGCGTTTCCGATGGACCCCGCCATGGCTCGGCCACGCAAGGCGCCATAGATATGGACGGACCCGCCGGCGATGACCTCGGCACCCGAGGCGACCGAACCGATGACGGTGACGTCGCCTTCCGGAAAGATCACCGATTGCCCCGAGCGCACCGGCTCCCGGATGACGATCGATTGCATTGGCGGGCGGGTCTCCGCCACTGCCGGTTTGCCGGGCGGATCGGCAGGCTCCTTTGCCTGAACCTCGATATCGGAAACCGACCGACCGCCTTTGAGGGCGGGCGGCATGCCGGACCCGAGGATCGAAGGCCGAGCGCCCTCGATGCCCATGATGCTGACATTGCGCTTGGCAAGTTCGGCAATCAGGTCCTTCAACTGCGAGCGGTCGATTTGCAGGTCCGTCAGGTCGAGCACGACAGGCCGTCCGAGGAAGAAGCCGGCCGAACGCGCAGCCAGATCGTCCAGCCTGATCAACCAATCATCGATCGGAAGATCTGGAGACAGCATGACCGCGAGGAAAGAGCGGCCCTTGATGCGGATAGAGCGAGCGTCTGTTAGCACTTTGGTCATCTATGTGAAGAAATCGTTGACCATGTCTACCGCTGCTATGGTTAACAAAAAGTTAACGCGGCCCTAATATTACCCACAATCACAGGAGATTCTTCAGACACAGGATTGCCGCAAGCCATTGGAAAGGCCGTGCAATTTCCGGAAGAACGGAACGGTTAATAATGCGGCTTCGAACGTGAGCCGCAAATCTGCCGCTGCTTGGGCAGCGCTCAGCCTTCCGCCTTGCGTTGCGCGTTGGAAATGGCGCGTGCGGCCTCTTCAGACGAGTTGGCGAGCGTGCGCATCTCGGCGGCAAGCACCGCAAAGCCCGATCCGGCCGTGCCGGCGCGGGCGGCCTCGATGCCGGCATTGACGGCCAGCAGCTTCAGGTAGCGCAGCGATTGCAGGATTTCATTGGTCTTCGAGGCGGTGATGCGCATATCGGCGGTCTGGTCATCGATTCGCTGATAGAGCGATTCGATGTTGATGATGCTGCCTTCGAGATAGAGAAGCTCACCCTTCTCGTCCCAGATGCCGCCGCCCGTCTCGGTCACCCAGATGAGATGACCCATGGCATGGCGGATGCGGTACTCCATCGTCCAGTCCGTGCGCTTCTCCAGCGCCCGTCCGACGATCTTGTCCATCAGAGGCACGTCTTCCTCGTACATGATCGAGGTAAAGGTCCGCGTGCGGTTGCCGATGATTTCGTCGGCCGGATAACCGAAGATGCGCTCGATGCCGTTGGTCATCTCAAGCATCGTGTAGTTTTCGTCGGCACGGCAGCGATAGAGAAAACCGCTCATGCGCCCGAGAATGCTCGTTTGAAAATCCATGAAGGCCACATCCGAAGAGAAGAGTTGCAGATGGATTTATGTCGTCTCATTTAAAAAGGCGCACGACACAATGCCGGAAGAGAGCATGAACACCCTCCTCCGGCAATGCAGGTCCGCCTCATCAGTTGCGCAGATATTCCTCCATGGAATCGTCGAGCGCCTCGACCCAGGGCGTGTGGTGCGTCGGCGACATGTTGCCGGTCATCAGCGACCGGTAGGCATGGTCGCGGAAGCCCATGATGTTATGGGCCTTGTGATGCTCCCACTCCATGAAGGTCTGGTTGGTCCCCTCGATGTCAAAGCTCGGATAATCGGTTTCGGCGAGCAGTTCCTTCACATAGTCGCCCTGATACCAGATCATCTGCTCGGCATCTTCGAGCGTCTCCTCGCGGGCGCGCCACATGTCGAAATTGGCCTTCAGCTCCTCTTCAGGCGGCAGGGTGATGCGGCCCATCATCACGTCGCGCGCCCACCAGGCCTGCACATCGAACATGTTGAAGGTGTAGAACTGGTCCTGCATGCCGATATAGAAAAGCTGCGGGTTTTTGTCGAAGATCACCCCCTTGTAGAGGCAGTCAGCCCAGAGGCGGTTGGCCGTCTTCAGCCGGAGATCGTCGGGCAGGAAGGGGAAATGGTGCTGGTATCCGGTGCAGAGGATCACGGCATCGACCTCCTTGGTCGAGCCGTCGAGGAAATGCGCCGTCCGGTTTTCGAGCTTGGTCAGCAGCGGCCGCTCCTCGAAATTCTCCGGCCATTTGAAGCCCATCGGCTTCGATCGGTAGCTCGTGGTCACCGATTTCGCGCCGTATTTCCAGCATTGTGAGCCGATGTCCTCGGCCGAATAGCTGCGGCCGACGAGCAGGATGTCCTTGCCCTTGAACTCAAGCGCGTCGCGGAAGTCGTGGGCATGCAGCACGCGGCCGTTGAAGGTCTTCACACCCTCGAAATAGGGCACGTTCGGGGTCGAGAAGTGACCTGATGCCACGACGACATAGTCGAACTCCTCGTCATACATCCGGTCCTCGATGCGGTTATGCGCCGTCACCGTGAATTTCTTCGTCTGATCGTCGAAGCGGACCATGCGCACCGGCGTACTGAAGCGCACCCAGTGGCGGACATTCGCCTTCTCGACGCGGCCCTTGATATAATCCCAGAGCACGGCGCGCGGCGGATAGGAGGCGATCGGCTTGCCGAAATGCTCCTCGAAGGAATAGTCGGCGAATTCGAGGCATTCCTTCGGGCCGTTCGACCAGAGGTAACGATACATGCTGCCGTGGACCGGCTCGCCATATTCGTCGAGCCCGGTGCGCCAGGTATAGTTCCAGAGCCCACCCCAGTCCGACTGCTTTTCGAAGCAGACGATCTCCGGGATCTCGGCGCCCTTCTGGGCGGCCGATTGAAAGGCGCGCAGCTGCGCCAGTCCGGAAGGACCGGCACCGATGACGGCTACTCTAGTCATGAAGCATTCCCCTCTTGATTATATCGCATTGCCTGACGCATCGCTGCGCCTCAGTCCGGATAGATGCCGGGGCTGGTCGGCGCCCCGTCGTCATACTTGGAAAACCAGTCGATCGTCGTCTCGCGGAAGCGGGTGAGGCCTTTGTAGTCGATGAGCTCCGGCGGCAGTGTCTTCAGCACGCGCGGAAAGCGTCGCGCCCATTTCGGCACGGTGGCGAGCTCTTCCATGTTCATCAGGTAGCAGCGGATGACGAAAAGGATGGCGTTCGAGCGTGGCAGGCGCCAGAGGCTCTGCAGCTCGACGCGCAGATGCACCTTCTCGCCGACATTATCAGGTGTCACCGTGGTGCGGTCAGGACCCCATTTGTGATAATTCTCCGGGCTGGTGTCGAGCCGCGGATTGATCGTCATCGTCCAGTTGAAGCGCCGTGTCGGCTTGCCCTGCTGCAGGTTCAACAGGAATTTCAGCGCCCGGTCGAAGACGCCGATCTGGTGGGCGAGCGGCACCGGCCCGTGCCATTCCATGAAGTTCATGCCGATATCGAAATCGAGCGACCAGTCGGCCTGAGTGGTCACCATGCCGGCATCCATCCAGAGATTGCCGTCGCGTTGGTCGACGATGCAGAAGTCGCCCTGGGCCTGGCGGGTGATATATTCGAAGGGCTCATAGGGCAGCGTCGAGGCATCGCCAAAGGTGAAGCTGTCGTCGATGCCCAGCGGGCGGTTGATCCAGCGCCACTGGTCGCCGTTGCGGATCAGGGTGAAATGGTCTGGGTAACCCGCCGCCTGCTCTTCCATCAAAAGTTCGAGCGTATCCCATTGCGCGCTCATCATGTGCGGCAGCGCCTGATAGCGTAGCGGATCTTCCTTCAGGACCAGCGCCCGGTCGTGCATCTCGGCGACATAATGCTCGTCGACGTCGATCAGGCTTTCATAGACGGTTCCCGCCCGGCCGTGCACATGTGGCTCCATGTTGACCGAATACATGTATTCGTCGCGGTCGAAGGGAAACGGGAAACGCCGGATGTTTTCGGGGCTGTTCCGATAGCTGAAATCGTTCCGGAAGGTTTCCTGCTTGAAGACGATTGCCATGTCCGGTCTCCTTGTTCCGCTTCCGATGCCGCTAGAGATCAAGATGCAGCGTGTTTCCCTCGAAGCGGGAAACGCAGATCATCACCTTGCGGCCGGATGCTTTTTCTTCGCTCGTCAAATAGACGTCATGGTGCAGCAGCTTGCCGTCGCAAGTGACGACGCCGGTCTCGCATTGACCGCAGGCGCCGCCGCGACAGAGGAAGGGCGCGTCGACGCCCGCCGCTTCGATCGCCTCCAGCATGCTTTCGTGATGGCCGACCTTCACGGTCTTGCCGGACCGCAGGAGCTCGATCGCGAAGGGCTTGCCTGGTAGAGACGACAGGAACCGTTCGGAATGCAGGTTCTGCTCCGGCCAGCCGGCGTCTAGTCCCKCCTTCAGCACGCCGTCGATCATGCCGGATGGGCCGCAGACATAAAGATGCGTGCCGAGCGGCTGGGTGCCGAGCAGGCGCGTCAGGGGGATGGCGCCGCCTTCGGCATCGCAATAGATCTTGATGCGATGTCCGCCATAGCGCTCGACAAGTTGCTGCCAATAGGCACCGCGGTCGCGCGTGCGGATGGCATAATGCAGCTCGAAATTGGCGCCCTCGCGGGAAAACTGCTCCATCATTGCAATGAAGGGGGTAATGCCGATGCCGCCGGCGATCAGAAGGTGCTTGCGCCCGCGCCAGTCCGGCTGGAACAGGTTGACGGGATAGCTGACCTTCAACTCGTCGCCTTCGCTGAGCTTCTCATGCATGAAGGTGGAGCCGCCGCGCGAATCCTCGACGTGCAGCACGCTGATCTCATAGGCTGCGCAATCATGCGGCGGCGACATCAGCGAATAGGCGTTGCGGCGCATATGGCCGCCATCGTTCATCAAAACGATGACGTGGGCGCCGCCGGAGAAATAAGGCATCGGCTTGCCGTCAAGGCGCTCGAAACGGAAGCGCTTGACGCGCTCGGCGATCGGCGTGATCCGCGTCACGCGGACAGGAATTTCAGTACCACCGCTCAAAGGAACAACTCCTCCGGATCAGGCGCGCTACCCGGTTCTTCCGCATCGATATTGACGCCCTGGAAGGCGGCGAGCCGGCGCGAATAATGGTCGCGCACCAGAAGCGGCAGCCCGCAATGGCTACAGGTGAAAGGGCTGGTGGTGACGTCGTCGGTGATGCCCTTGCAATGGACGCATTGCACACGCCGGGCCAGCGAGCCGCGCTGCTCGGTGATGACGGAGGCATGGTCCATGCCGTAATCGAGCGCCACCAGCATCGCCTGGCCGATGAAGCCTTCCGTGCCCGACAGATAAAGCCGCGTGCCCATATGGGCGGTGGCGAGCGAACCCTTCAATCGGAAGAGCAGCGTGGCGATCGTCGGCGCCGTGAAGAACATGTCGGCGCCGAGGCGGGCCAGCGCCTCGTCCAGGCCGGTACCCTGCGAGCCCCGGGCGACATAGAGGATCTCGCTCCGGGAAAGCGCCGTTTCGTCAAGCGCCGGCTGCTGATCGAGCAGAGCCTTGGCGCCCTCCCCTTCGAGCGCGAAAATGTGCCGCCGGGCGCGCGGCTGGATGGTCAGGCCCGTGTAGACTGGTCGGCTCTTGATGCCTGCAACGARCATTTGCGTGCTCCTTAACCTACGGCAATCCTCTTCTTCTTCTCCGGATCGTCGAAAGGAAGCGTGTGGGCGGTGGCGCCTACCTTCACGGTCTTGCCGCGGACCTCGAGTTTCGTCCCATGCACCGCCTTGTCAACGTCCAGACGGGCAATCGCCATGGATTTCTTCGTCAGCGATGAATAGCTCGGGCAGGTAATGACGCCGACCTTTTTGCCGTCGGCAAAGACTTCGTCGCCAAGATCGGCCGGTCCGTCGGCATCGATCAGCATGCCGAAGATCTTGAAGCGCTCCTTGCCCTTGAGGCGGGCATGTTCCTCGGCGCCGCGGAAGCCCGTCTTGCCGGGGCTGACGGTGAAGTCGAGGCCGAGTTCCCAGAGGCTGTCGCCGGGCGGCTGATCGGCGAAGGGGTACATCTGCGAATTGTCGTAGGGGTAGAAGAGCAGGTAGCTTTCGACCCGCAGCATGTCGAGAACCGAGAAGCAGCAGGGGATGATGCCCATCTCCTTGCCTTCCTCGACGATCCGGTCCCAGACCATGACGGCGTCCTGGCCGCGCACGAAGATCTCGTAGCCGCGCTCGCCGGTATAGCCGGTGCGCGAGATCATCACCGGTGCGCCGAACAGTGTCGTCTGCATATGATGGAAATATTTGAGGTCGCGGATGCCGGGGACATATTTGGCGAGATAATCGACCGCGATCGGCCCCTGCAGGGACAGGTCGTGCAGGTCATCGTCGAAGAGCACGGCGCAATTGCGGCCGGCGGCCTGCTTGACGAGTTCCTCGTGGCCGGAGCCCGAGCCATGCACCAGCATCCAGGAATTCGGGCCGGTGCGATAGACGATGCAGTCGTCGGTGAAGTGGCCGCGCTCGTTCAGCATGGTCGCATAGACCGACCGGCCGGGGTAGATCTTCGTCAGGTCGCGGGTGGTGATGGAGTCGAGCACGGCGATGGCGTGCGGGCCGACCAGGTGCACCTTCTTCAGGCCCGAGACATCCATGATGCCGGCCTTGGTGCGGACGGCGACATGTTCTTCCGACATGTCCTTGTCGTAGGTCCAGGCGGTGCCCATGCCGCTCCAGTCCTCGAGCTTCGATCCCAGAGCGCGATGCCGATCCGCCAAGACGGAGAAACGCCATGATAAAGCCATTGTCCGTTCCCTTTTGTTTCCTCTACGGAATATTTATTTCCTGACTATATAAGTCTTTCGCGCCGTGGCAACCCCGCCCGACATGCATTTCCCAAACTTTTGACGGCGCTTGCTGCAACCTTCACCATCTGAGCAACGCCTGCGGCTACGTTTTTGCCGTCCCCCAAGCCGTCTCTAACCCATGCGTTCGGAGGCGTAGCTGCCGGGGCTTGCCGGGAAGACCACGGTGCGATTGCCGTTGATGAAAGTACGGTGATGGATATGGGCGTGGATGGCACGGGCCAGCACCTGGCTTTCGACGTCGCGGCCGATCGAGACATAGTCGTCGGGCGACTGCGCATGGGTGATGCGCGCCGTGTCCTGCTCGATGATCGGGCCTTCGTCGAGATCGGCGGTGACGTAATGCGCGGTTGCCCCGATCAGCTTCACGCCGCGGCCGTAGGCCTGCTTGTAAGGGTTGGCGCCTTTGAAGCTCGGCAGGAAGGAATGGTGGATGTTGATGATCTTCCCGGACATTTTCTGGCACATCTCGTCCGACAGGATCTGCATGTAGCGTGCGAGCACAATCAGTTCGGTGCCGGTCTGCTCGGCCACTTCCATGATGCGGGCCTCGGCCTGCACCTTGTTGGCCTTGGTGACCGGAATATGGTGGAAGGGGATGTCATGGTTGACCACGACCTTCTGGTAATCGAAATGGTTGGAGACGACGCCAACGATGTCGATCGGCAGCGCGCCGATCTTCCAGCGATAGAGCAGGTCGTTGAGGCAATGGCCGAAGCGCGACACCATCAGCAGCACCTTCATGCGCTGCTCGCTGTCGTGAAAATCGTAATCCATTTCGAAAGGAGCGGCGACGGCTGCAAAACCGGTGTCGATATAGGCGCCCGAAAGACCCTCTTCCGAAATGAAGCTGACGCGCATGAAGAACTTGCCGGTATCGAGATCGTCGAACTGCGAGCTGTCGATGATGTTGCAGCCCTTGTCGGCCAGATAGCTCGAAATCGCCGCCACGATGCCGCGCGTCGACTTGCAGGATACGGTGAGTACGAAGTTCTTCATGCTGTCACTTTCTTCGCCATATCAAGTGCAGGGGACCCGATCACGCCGGAGCCTGTTCGCCCCGGCGCGTCAGTGATTGGAGGCTTCCAGCCACTCAGATGTCGAGCGTACTGTCGCGTTCCCACTGGGTGAAATGCGAGCAGTAGGCATTCCATTCCTGGTGTTTGAGCTTGAGATAGGCGGCGGAAAACTCAGCCCCGATCGCTTGCTTCAAACCCTCGTCGGCATCATAGGCGCGCAGCGCGTCGAGCAGGTTGAGCGGCAGACGCGGCGCGTCCTTCACCAGATGCCCCTCGGCATACATGTCGATATCGTAGTGCCGGCCGGGATCGGACTGGCTGCGGATGCCGTCAAGGCCGGCCGCGATGATGATCGCCTGTAGCAGATACGGGTTGACCGCACCGTCCGGCAGGCGCAGCTCGAAGCGGCCCGGTCCCGGCACACGTACCATGTGGGTGCGGTTGTTGCCCGTCCAGGTGACGGTGTTCGGCGACCAGGTCGCGCCAGATGTCGTGCGGGGCGCGTTGATGCGCTTGTAGGAGTTGACCGTCGGATTGGTGATCGCGGCCAACGCGGAGGCGTGCTTCATGATGCCGCCGAGGAAGGTCTTACCCTGAGCGGAGAGCCCAAAGGGCATTTCCTTGTCCGCGAAGGCGTTGACCTTGCCATCGACGTCCCAGACCGAGATGTGGGCATGGCAGCCGTTTCCGGTCAGGCCTTTGAAGGGCTTCGGCATGAAGGTGGCGCGAAGGCCGTGCTTTTCGGCGACCGACTTGACCATGAACTTGAAGAAGGAGTGCTTGTCGGCTGTCTGAAGCGCGTCGTCATATTCCCAGTTCATCTCGAACTGGCCGTTCGCGTCCTCGTGGTCGTTCTGATAGGGCTTCCAGCCAAGCTCGAGCATGTAGTCGCAGATCTCGGCGATGACATCATAGCGACGCATCACGGCCTGCTGATCGTAGCAGGGCTTTTCGGCTGTATCGAACTGGTCCGAAATCACCGAGCCGTCCGAGGAGATGAGAAAGAACTCGGGCTCTACGCCGGTTTTTACCCGGAGCCCTTCTTTCGCAGCTTCAGCGACCAGTCTTTTCAGCAGCACACGCGGTGCCTGTTCGACAGGCCGATCGTCCATGACGCAGTCGGCAGCAACCCATGCGACGTCTTTCTTCCAGGGTAGCTGGATGACGGAGGAAGCATCGGGAACCGCAAACAGGTCGGGATGGGCAGGCGTCAGATCGAGCCAGGTTGCAAAGCCCGCAAAGCCGGCGCCATCTTTCTGCATATCGGCGATGGCTTCTGCGGGGACCAGCTTGGCGCGTTGGCCGCCGAACAGGTCGGTATAGCTGATCATGAAATATTTGATGCCTTTGTCTCTGGCAAAAGCAGCAAGGTCCAGTGTCATTCTCGTTCCCCTTTGGATTTCTTGGAGACACTTTGGTTATGGATGCGAGACGGCCGGGACGTTTGCCCGGCCGGTAGAAATCAGTAGCCTCCCTTGCCGGGATACCAGTTTGTGCCGGCGAGCGGGATCTGGGCCATGGCGGCGGCCTCCATCGTCAGCGCGCAAAGATCTTCCGGTTCCAGGTTGTGCAGGTGGTTCTTGCCGCAGGCGCGCGCGATGGTCTGGGCTTCCAGCGTCATAACCTTCAGATAGTTGGCAAGACGGCGGCCAGCGGCGATCGGATCAAGCCGCTTCATCAGCTCCGGGTCCTGCGTCGTGATGCCAGCCGGGTCCTTCCCTTCGTGCCAGTCGTCATAGGCGCCGGCCGTCGTGCCGAGCTTTTGGTATTCTTCTTCCCAGTGCGGATCGTTGTCGCCGATCGCAACGAGCGCCGCCGTACCGATGGCAACGGCATCGGCGCCCAGCGCCAGTGCCTTGGCCACGTCGGCGCCCGAACGGATGCCGCCCGAGATGATCAGTTGCACCTTGCGATGCATGCCGAGATCCTGCAGCGCTTGGACAGCGGGGCGGATGCAGGCAAGCGTCGGCATGCCGACATTCTCGATGAAGACATCCTGCGTTGCCGCGGTTCCGCCCTGCATTCCGTCTAGCACCACCACGTCGGCACCGGCCTTCACGGCAAGCGCTGTATCGTAATAGGGACGCGCGCCGCCGACCTTCACATAGATCGGCTTTTCCCAGTCGGTGATCTCGCGCAGTTCCAGGATCTTGATTTCGAGGTCGTCCGGGCCGGTCCAATCCGGATGGCGGCAGGCCGAGCGCTGGTCGATGCCCTTCGGCAGATTGCGCATGTTGGCGACGCGATCGGAGATCTTCTGGCCGAGCAGCATGCCGCCGCCGCCGGGCTTTGCGCCCTGACCGACAACCACCTCGATCGCATCGGCGCGACGCAGGTCCTTGGGATTCATGCCGTATCGCGACGGCAGATACTGGTAGACCAGCGTCTGTGAATGGCCGCGCTCTTCATCGGTCATCCCGCCGTCGCCTGTCGTGGTGGAGGTTCCGGCAATCGTCGCGCCGCGTCCGAGCGCTTCCTTGGCATTGCCGGAGAGCGCGCCGAAGCTCATGCCGGCAATGGTGATCGGCGTCTTCAGGTGGATGGGCTTTTTGGCGAAGCGCGCGCCGAGGACGACTGACGTGTCGCACTTCTCGCGGTAACCTTCGAGCGGATAGCGCGAGATCGATGCGCCGAGAAACAGCAGGTCATCGAAATGCGGAACCTTCCGTTTGGTGCCGGCGCCACGGATGTCGTAAATGCCGGTCGCGGCAGCACGGCGGATCTCCGCCAGCGTGTAATCGTCGAAGGTCGCGGACTTGCGCGGCGGGGTATAGGGGTTGTGATAGCTCATGATGGTCCCTCGCCTTAATATGCGTCAGCGTTGTCGATATTGAAATTGTAAAGCTTGCGGGCGGAGCCGTAACGCTTGAATTCCTCGGGCCTCACTTCGGTCACACCCGCCTTTTCGAGAAGTTCGGCCAGCTTCGTCAGATGCTCGGGACGCAGCTCCTTTTCGATGCAATCGGCACCCAGGCTCTTGACCGAACCGCGCACGAAGAGCTTCGCCTCGTAGAGCGAATCCCCAAGCGCATCGCCGGCATCACCGAGCACCACAAGGTGGCCGGACTGGCCCATGAAGGCGGACATGTGGCCGATATTGCCATGAACGACAATGTCGATGCCCTTCATCGAGATGCCGCAGCGTGACGCCGCATTGCCCTTGATGACAAGGAGGCCACCGCGGCCGGTTGCGCCGGCATACTGGCTGGCATCGCCCTCGATGACGACTGTTCCAGACATCATGTTTTCCGCAACACCCGGACCTGCCGAACCATGAACGGTGACGGTCCCGCCGTCATTCATCCCGGCGCAATAATAGCCGACGGACCCCTTCACGTCGACCGTGACGGGCGCATCGATGCCGACGGCAACCGAATGGCTGCCGCGCGGGTTGACGACTTCGAAGGAAAGATCGTTCGAACCGTTCTGGATGTTGTGCAGGGCGCTGTTGAGTTCACGCAACGGCGTAGTGGCAAGATCAATGACAGGCATGTTTCGATAACCCTTGGAGAATGCGCATGAGGTGCCGGTCAAGCGACCTTCTGGTGATCCCAGAAATAGACAGTTGCAGGCTCCGGCTCCCAGACCCGGGCATTCTCGATGCCGGGCAGATTGACGAGCGCCCGGTATTCCGAACCGAAGGCGACATACTGGTCCGTTTCGGCCATGACAGCGGGCTTGCAGGCAATTGCATCGCGCACGACGCCGAAGCCGGACTTCGTGCCGACGACGAAGGTGAAGAAGCCGTCGAGGTCATCCACCGCGCCTTCCAGCGCCTGGCCGAGATTCTTGCCCTTGGCCATCTCTGCCGTCAGATAGGCGGCGGCAACCTCGGTGTCGTTTTCCGTTTCGAAGGTCATGCCTTCGCGCTTCAGCTCGCGGCGCAGATTGTTGTGGTTGGACAGCGAGCCATTATGCACCAGGCATTGGTCGGAGCCGGTGGAAAAAGGATGGGCGCCGAGCGTCGTGACGGCCGATTCCGTCGCCATGCGGGTATGGCCGATGCCGTGGGTGCCGGCCATTGAATTGACCGCGAAGCGGGAGACAACATCCTTCGGCAGGCCGGTTTCCTTATAGATCTCGATGGCGTCGCCGCTGCTCATGATGCGAACGTTCGGACGCAGTTCCGCAACGGCTGCCTTGCCCGCGTCGAGCAGGTCCCTCGCAAGCGTGATGACGGCATGCGTGCTCTTCACCTGGATGGCGACMCGTGCGCCAACCGCCTCGCCGAGTTCGGCCTCGAGGCCGGCGAAATCCTTCTTCGGATTGGCCGACTGGATGGTGATCTTGGCATTGCTGCCGCTGGCGTCGCCATAGATCGCGATACCGGCGCTGTCCGGCCCCCGATCCGTCATCGTCACCAGCATGGAGGACAGCAGCGCGCCGAGCTCCGGTTCGAGACTTTTATCCTTGAGGAAGAGACCCACAATTCCGCACATGACCAGACCTCCGTTCGTGTTGAGAAAGGACTAGCAGGTCTGTTTTGGGATTTCAACTCGGAAGAAAGATTTTTTCTTTTAAGGCAAGTCAGCCTTTGGAGATCTGCTGGGGATAGGTGATGATCGAAAGGTACTTGCTCGGGAGTTTCACCAGTTGCTCCGGTCCATGCGGCGCGTCGGCATCGAAGAACAGGCTGTCGCCCGGCTCCATCTGGAAAAGCTGGTCGCCATGGCGATAAACGACCACGCCTTCGAGCATGTAGAGAAATTCCATGCCCTCGTGCTGAAAGGTCGGGAAGGTGTCGGAATCGGCCGTCAATGTGATGAGATAGGGCTCGACGATGACGCCRCTGGTATTGTTGTCGATATGGCCGAGCAGATTATATTGATGGCCGGCGCGCGTGCCGCGCCGTTCGAGCTCGATGCCCTGCCCCGCCTTGACGAAGACGGCATTGCGCGGTTCCTCATAGCGGCGAAAAAAGGCGGTCAGCGGTACGCCGAGCGCCCGCGACAGCGATTGCAGCGTCGTCAGCGACGGCGAGATGTTGCCGTTCTCGATCTTCGACAGCATGCCGAGTGAAATGCCGGTCGCGGCCGCCAGATCGGTGACCGTGATGCCGAGTTTCTTGCGGTAGGCGCGCACCTCATGGCCGATCGCCATTTCGAGGTTGTTTTCCTTCGGCTCGCGGACGGCGTGCGGATCCTGGGAAAAGGCCGCGCGTCCACCATGGGCCTGTTCCGGTTGCTCTGCCGCTTCACGCTTCAATTTCATGGGTTTTCCACTGCCGCCTTCTCTTTTGTCTGAAGGCAACCCTATCGTCATAGTGAAAATTTCTCAACCGTGAAGAAAACTATTCCCGCCGCGCCGCGCGCGGAGCGATGCCATAGACGGCGCGGAACATCCGGGAAAAATGGCTCAGACTGGAAAAACCGGTGGCCACCGCAATTTCCGAGACGGAAAGCGGGCTCTGTTTCAGCAGGCGATGGGCATGCTGCAGCCTGATCCTGCGGTACTGATCGAGGAAGGTGGTATTGAGCTGGGCAGCAAAGAGCCGGTCGAGATGGCGGGTGGTGACGCCGGCGATGCGCGCCATGGCGGCACGCTCGAGCGGCATCTCGATCGTCTCCTCCATCCGTTCGAGAACGCTGAGCAGGCCGGGATGATGGACGCCATAGCGCTCTGCCAGCGAGGCGCGCTGCGGGGCTGCGGGTTCGTTGACCTCGGTATGAAGATACCAGTCGCTGACGCGGCGGGCGAAATCCGGCCCCATGCGCTCGGCGATCAGCACGTGCATCATGTCGAGCGGTGCGATGCCGCCGCCGCAGGTAATCCTGTTGCCGTCGATCATGAAGCGCGCCTGACGCGGCGTGAGGTCCGGGAAGGCTTCGAGAAGGGCTGAGGCATGCTCCCAGTGGATGGTGAAGTCGCGGCCGCCAAGCAGTCCGGCGGCGGCCATCAGATACGGACCGCCCGAGATGCCGCCGATCCTCACACCTTCGCGCGACAGCTGCCTCAAACAGGAAAGGACGCCGGGATACCGCCAGTCCCGGGGCAAGCCGCCGGCGCAGACGAAGGCCGTTCCGAGCCCCGCGCCCCTGACGGGCAGAGGTTCGGCCGGGACGCTGACGCCCGAGGAGGAAAGCGCCGGTGCGCCATCCGGCGAGAAGATCTGCAGCCGATAGATCTCACGTCCCGCCAAGAGATTTGCCGCCCTGAGCGGTTCGGTCGCCGAGGCATAGGACATCAGCGCAAATCCCGGGATAAGGATGAAACCGATCGTCTGGGCATTTCTGCTATCAAGTGAGGACATGTCTCTTTCTTAGCCATTTATGTCCCTATCGTGCAAGTCTGTCCGCTTCTTTCTGGCATCATGCAGCTGTTCATTCTGGGTGACCCATGCGCTATTCCGCTCTTTCGATTTTCCTGAACGGCCTTCGCGGTAACAAAAGCTGGTCGCCTGCCTGGCGCGACCCGGCGCCGAAGCCGCATTACGACGTCATCATCGTCGGTGGCGGCGGCCATGGTCTTGCCACCGCTTATTATCTTGCCAAGGAATTCGGCGTCACCAATGTCGCCGTCCTCGAAAAGGGCTACCTCGGCTCCGGCAATATCGGCAGGAACACGACGATCATCCGCTCGAACTACCTGTTGCCGGGCAATAATCCCTTCTACGAGTTGTCGATGAAGCTGTGGGAAGGGTTGGAGCAGGACTTCAACTTCAACGCYATGGTCTCGCAGCGCGGCGTGCTCAACCTCTTCCATTCCGACGCGCAGCGCGACGCCTATACGCGCCGCGGCAACGCCATGCGGCTGCACGGCGTCGACGCCGAGCTTCTCGACCGCCAGGCGGTGCGCAAGAAATTGCCCTTCCTCGATTTCGACAATGCCCGTTTCCCTGTGATGGGCGGCCTGTTCCACCCGCGCGGCGGCACGGTGCGTCACGATGCGGTCGCCTGGGGTTATGCGCGCGGCGCCGATCAACGCGGCGTCGACATCATCACCCAGTGCGAGGTGACCGGCATCCGCCGCGAAAATGGCCAGGTGACCGGCGTCGAGACCAGCAAGGGCTTCATCGGTTGCGGCAAGCTGGCGCTTGCGGCCGCCGGCAATTCCACCGTCGTTGCCGATATGGCCGGCCTTCGCCTGCCGATCGAAAGCCATGTGCTGCAGGCCTTTGTTTCAGAGGGGCTGAAGCCGTTCATCGACACGGTCGTCACCTTCGGCGCCGGGCATTTCTACGTGTCCCAGTCGGACAAGGGCGGCCTGGTCTTCGGTGGCGATATCGACGGCTATAATTCCTATGCCCAGCGCGGCAATCTCGCATCGGTCGAACATGTCGCCGAAGCCGGGCTGGCGATGATCCCTTCCTTGTCGCGCGTGCGCTATCTGCGCTCCTGGGGTGGCGTCATGGATATGAGCATGGACGGCTCGCCGATCATCGACCGCACCCATATCGACAATCTCTATCTCAACACCGGCTGGTGTTACGGCGGCTTCAAGGCCACGCCCGCCTCCGGCTTCTGCTATGCCCATCTGATTGCCCGCAATGCGCCGCATCAGACCGCCCGCGCCTTCCGGCTCGACCGCTTCGCGCGCGGCTACCCGATCGACGAAAAGGGCGTCGGCGCCCAGCCCAATCTGCACTGAGGACATTTGACGATGGCAAGCCTGATTTCCTGTCCTCATTGCGGCGCCCGACCGAAGGAGGAATTTTCGATCCGCGGCGATGCGGGCTTTATCAGACCGGCGCCGGATGCCGGTGCGGAGGCGTGGTTCGATTATGTCTATCTGCGTGACAATCCGCGCGGCCGGCACAGCGAATACTGGCACCACTCTTCCGGATGCCGCCGCTGGCTGATCGTCGAACGCGATACCGTCACCCATGCGGTCCACGGCGTCAGGGATGCTGCCCTTTCCAAGCTCGGCGGAGAACCGGCATGACGAGCTTCCGTCTTTCCTCCGGCGGCCGCATCGATCGCACCACGTCGCTCGGCTTTACTTTCGACGGMAGGCCCCTTGAAGGCCATCCGGGCGATACGCTTGCCTCGGCGCTGCTTGCCAACGGCGTCCAGCTCGTCGGCCGCAGCTTCAAATATCACCGCCCGCGCGGCATCCTGACGGCGGGGGCCGCCGAACCGAACGCGCTGGTGACGACAGGCAACGGCGGGCGCACCGAACCGAATACGCGCGCGACGATGATCGAGCTTTACCAAGGGCTGACAGCAAAGAGCCAGAACCGCTGGCCTTCGCTCGGCTTCGATGTCGGCGCGGTCAACGGGCTGCTGTCGCCCTTCCTCAGCGCCGGCTTCTACTACAAGACCTTCATGTGGCCGGCGGCGCTTTGGGAAAAACTCTACGAGCCGGTGATCCGCAAGGCGGCAGGCCTCGGCAGGGCCTCCTACGAGGCCGATCCCGATAGCTACGAGAAATGCTGGGCGCATTGCGATCTGCTGGTGATCGGCGCGGGCCCTGCCGGTCTTGCCGCAGCGCTGACCGCCGGCCGCGCCGGTGCGCGCGTCATCCTCGCCGACGAGGGACCCGAACTGGGCGGCAGCCTGCTTTCCGACAGCGGTTCTATTGACGGCAAGCCGGCAGACGCGCTTCTCGGTGAGCTGCTTGCCGAACTGGAGGGTCTTCCGAATGTGCGGCGTCTGCCGCGCATGACGGTGTTCGGCTGGTACGACGACAATGTCTTCGGCGCGGTCGAACGGGTGCAGAAGCATGTGGCGATGCCCGATCCGGAACGCCCGGTCGAACGATTGTGGCGCATCGTCGCCCGCCAGGCGATCCTTGCGACCGGCGCCGAGGAGCGGCCACTCGTCTTCGGCGGCAACGATATTCCCGGTGTGATGATGGCGGGCGCCATGCGCAGCTATCTCAACCGGCAGGCGGTCGCACCTGGCAGAAGCACGGTCATCTTCACCACTAACGACACCGGATACCGCACCGCAGCCGATCTTGAAACAGCCGGCCTCGCGGTCGCGGCGATCGTCGACAGCCGCGGGGATGCGGCCGCGAGTTGGCAGGGCCGCGCCGAGGTGCTGAAGGGCGCCAGGGTTATCGATGCGTTTGGTGGCAAGCGCCTGCGCGGCGTCAGCGTCGAGGCAGCAACCGGCACCCGTCGGATCGAAGCCGATGCGCTTGCCATGTCGGGCGGCTGGAGCCCGATCATTCATCTTGCCTGCCATCGCGGTGCAAAACCGCAATGGTCGGACGAGGCATCGGCGTTTCTGGCGCCTGCTCAGCAGGAAGGTCTGACCGTTGCCGGCTCGGCCGCCGGCCTTGCGCAAACGGCGACCTGCCTCGGCGATGGCGCCGCAAAGGCAGCTGCCGCGTTGAAGACGATCGGCTTCGCGGCGGCGGAACCGGCCTTTACTATGGCCTCCGAGGCGGCTGCACAGGCAAAGCCGCTCTGGTCGGTCAAAGGCTCGAAGGGCAAGGCTTTCGTCGATTACCAGAACGACGTGCATCTCAAGGATTTGGGCCTCGCCGTCCGCGAAGGCTACGGCCATGTCGAGCTCGCCAAGCGTTACACCACATCAGGCATGGCGACCGACCAGGGCAAGCTTTCCAACATCAACGCCATCGGCATCCTTGCCGAGGCGCGCGGCGTGTCGCCCGCCGAAGTGGGAACGACGACCTTTCGGCCCTTCTACACGCCGGTTTCCTTCGGCGCCTTGACCGGGACATCGCGCGGCAAACATTTCCAGCCGGCGCGCAAATCGCCGCTGCATGGCTGGGCCGAGAAGAACGGCGCGGTCTTCGTCGAAACCGGCCTCTGGTACCGGTCCTCCTGGTTTCCGCGTGCCGGCGAGACGACGTGGCGCGAAAGCGTCGACCGCGAGGTGCTGAACATCCGGAAAAATGCCGGCCTCTGCGACGTCTCGACCCTCGGCAAGATCGAGATCTTCGGGAAGGATGCCGCGACCTTCCTCGACCGCATCTATTGCAACGGCTTCGCCAAACTTGCTCTGGGCAAGGCGCGTTACGGCATCATGCTGCGCGAGGACGGCTTCATCTATGATGACGGCACCACCAGCCGGTTCAGTGACGAGCATTTCTTCATGACGACGACGACCGCACTTGCCGCCGGCGTGCTCACCCATCTCGAATTCTGCGCCCAGACGCTCTGGCCGGACCTCGACGTCTGCTTTGCCTCCTCGACCGATCAATGGGCGCAGATGGCCGTTGCCGGGCCGAAGTCGCGCGCCATTCTTCAGGAGATCGTCGACGAAGACTTGTCGGATGCGGCCTTCCCCTTCATGAGCGCCCGCAAGGTCTCCCTCTTCGGCGGCCGCCTCGAAGGCCGGCTCTTCCGGATCTCCTTCTCCGGCGAACTCGCCTACGAGCTTGCAGTACCGGCCGGCTACGGCGAAGGTGTCGCCGATGCGATCATGGCGGCGGGCGAGAAACATGGCATCTGCGCCTATGGCGCCGAAGCGCTCGGCGTCATGCGCATCGAAAAGGGTCATGTCACCCATGCTGAGATCAACGGCACGGTAACGCCCGGCGATCTCGGCTTCGGCCGCATGGTTTCATCCACCAAGCCGGATTTCATCGGCAAGGCAATGCTGGCGCGCGAAGGCTTGCAGGATCCCGAGCGGCCGCGCCTCGTCGGCGTCAAGCCGCTCGATCCGGCAAGCGGTTTCCGCACCGGCTCGCATATTCTTGCCGACGGCGTTGCGGCGACGCTCGAAAACGACCAGGGCTATGTGACATCAAGCGCCTTTTCGCCGGGGCTCGGCCATACGATCGGCCTGGCGCTCGTCAGGCGTGGGCCGGAGCGCATCGGTGAAAAGGTGACGGTCTGGAACGGCCTGCGCAACGAATTCACCGATGCGGTGCTCTGCCATCCCGTCTTCATCGATCCTGAAAACGAGAAGCTCCATGCCTGATCTTCCGCAGCACAAACCGGTTCTGGCCGGCACGGCATATAACAGCATCTCAGAGGCAGGCATCCGGCTGGAAGCCTTGCCGGAGGGCCATCTCCTGCATGTGCTCGGCGCAATCGAGCCAACCGCGCTCGCCGCGGAATTGGTGAAAGCAGGCTTTGCGAAAACTTCGATCCGCCAGGCGGGCTTCCGGCAATGGTTCGTCGCCGGCGACGAGCCGCTAGTTCCCGCCAGCCTCGATGCTCTTTTGGCAGCGCTTGCGGGCAAGGCCTTCGTCATGGACCAGAGCCACGGGCGCGTGCGTATCAGCGTTTCCGGCCGTTCTTCGCGGGCGCTTCTCTCAAGGGGGACCGCCGTCGATCTCGATCCTTCCGTCTTTCCGGACGGCCATTCGGCCATGACGATGGTCGGCCATCTCTCGGTGCAGATCGTCCGCACCGGCAATGACAGCTTCGAGCTTACGGTTCTGCGCAGTTTTGCCGAAAGCCTTTGGGACGATCTCACCCATATGGCGGCGAGCGCTGAAAAGGATAGCGTCTGACAGAGCATGATGCCGAAAAGTGTGAGCGGTTTTCGGATGACATCATGCTCTAACTATAGAATGTAGACCAGGAAGATTTTGGGCCGGCCCGGCCTAAAATCTTCCTGTTCTAGAGGCAGGTTTCGATCGTTTTTAAGCTGTATGCAGCGCGGCGGCACCGACCCATTCGGGGCGCTCCGCGCCTTGCAGCTCTTCCACCGCATCGGCGGCAAAGCTCGGCACGACACCGGTCCAAAGCAGTGCGCCGTCGGGATTGGAATGACCGTCGCCCTCGAGCTTGTAGATGCTTTCGACGATATACTGGCCGTCATTGTTCAGGCCCTTGATCTCGGAAATCTCGATCACCCGGCGCCGGCCGGTGCGCTTGAAGCGGGCGATCTGCACGACGACGTCGACTGCCGAGGCGATCTGGGCGCGCAGCGGCCGAAGCGGCATGTCGATATCAGACATCAGCGCCAGCGTTTCCAGCCGGTGCAGGGAGTCATAGGGGGTGTTCGCGTGCACCGTCGAAAGGCTGCCGCTGTGGCCTGATGTCATCGCCTGGATCATATCGAGCGCCTCGCCGCCGCGGCACTCGCCGACGATGATCCGGTCGGGCCGCATGCGCAGCGACGAGCGGAACAGGTCGCGGATGCTGGCGCCACCGCGACCGAAACGGTCGGGCTTGGTCACTTCGAGATAGACCACGTGTTCCTTGCGGATCTGCAGTTCGGACGTGTCCTCGATGACGATGACGCGCTCGTGGTCGGCAAAGGCTTCCGACAGCGCGTTCAGCATCGTCGTCTTGCCGGTGCCGGTGCCGCCGGAGATGATGACATTCTTCTGCAGCCCGACGGCCGCCTGCAGCAGCGACAGCGATTCCTCCGTCAGGCTGCCCTGGGTGACGAGGTCGCGGATGCTGCGATGTTCTTTCAGGAAGCGGCGAATGGAGATGCAGAGCCCGGTGCGGGCGGCCGGCGGCTGGATCATCTGCACGCGCGAACCATCCGGCAGACGGGCCTCGATGCTCGGCTCCTCGGGCGTCAGCCGCTTGCCTGAGAACTGCGCGATGCTGCGCGCGGCCGATTCCAGGTCCTCGCGACTGGCAAAACGCGTATCGGCGCGTTCGAGCTTGCCTCGCCTTTCGACGAAGATGTCGGATGTCCCGTTGATCAGGATTTCGGACACGCTCGGATCGTCGAGGAGAAAACGGATCGGCCCGAGCAGTTTGTCCAGCGCCCGGGTCAGGACCTGGAAGGTTGCCTGTTCGGCAGCGTCGTCGGAAACGGCCTTCATCAGAGCGGCATCCCGACCAGGACGGTGCTCATGCCGAACAGTGTCGCCATCATCTGAACCGCGGTCGGAAAGAACATCATCAGTGGAATAAGGACCAATCCAAGTATCAAGATGCTGCTCATCGTTTCCATCGTTCTCTCTCCGGATCGACTGGCGGGCGATACCCACCATTTGACGAAACCTTAATCCAGATCGCCAAACAACRCCATGGCCGGGCCTCGCGCAGGCAGTCATTATGATCGCCACACGCCGTTTCTTCTATCGCGTTGAAAGAATTGACCAATTATGGAGCAGTAGACGAGGCCTTGCCAGGTTGACAAAAACTTCGGCCATTCAGCTAAAATCTTAGTCTGTTCAAGAGGTTAGTTGAAAAAATATGACGTCAACTGCGATTGTGCCGGCGACGCCTCCAAGACAATTGGAACCCTTCGTTTCGTTTGCTTGACGGAGGGCTGGCCTTGGGCGCACTCTTGGGTCTTAATGGTGTTGTTCAACAAACGTTGGCAGCCGGGGAAGATAAGCTGAAGCAGAAAATATCATTGGATCGAGCAACATGCTCATTCAGATCGATAGCGTATGCTTGGTTCATCTTCACCAGGGCTTCGAACCGAAACAAACCTGGGAATGAGGAGTAATCACATGTTTGGTAAACTCAAGACTCTCGCAATTGCACTTCACAAGGACGAGCGCGGCGACATGGCCCAGATCGTCCTGGCCGTCGCCCTGATCGTCATTCCGCTGATGCTGCTTCTGCTCGCATTCGGCAAGCAGATCGGCGAATGGTTCAACGAAAAGAACACGGCGCTCTCGGATGCCGAGAGAATTCCTGAGCCGGGTCAATAAGCGGGTCGGGATCATGGATACGACCTATGATCTGACCCTGATGCCTGCAGCGGCGGCTCTTGCCGTCGCCTGCACCATGACCGCGGCGGTGCTCGACCATCGCCACGGTCATATCCCGAACGCCGTCACCTATCCCTGCCTGCTTAGCGGGTTCATGTTGGCGGCAGTCAGCGGCGGTCTCGCAGGAATAGGGCTTGCCTTCGCCGGCCTCCTTGCAGCCGGCCTGATCTTTTTCATCGCCTTCGCAGCCGGGAGCTGCGGCGGCGGCGACGTCAAGCTGATGGCGGCGCTCGGCGCCATTCTTGGCCTCTGGCCCGCCATCGACGTCACTCTTGCATCGCTCATGGTCGGCGGCGTGATCGCCGTTTTCTCCATGGCGCGGCGTGTTCGGTGGAGCGTGCTGGCCCGAACGGTCGGACTGTTTGCGCTTCTCCTGCCCGCCGGTTTCCGCGACGCCGCTTCGGTGCTGAAGCCGCGCGAGACACATCATACCGTGCGCTTCGGCGTTGCCGCTGCTCTCGGACTTCTCTGGTGCCTTTTCATGCCTGATTTCACCCCTCTTTCACTCGTGAGGTAACGGCAATGCGCGCGGAACTCGAACGCCCCATCTTCGACGGTGCCTTCTGGAGTTCGATCCTGCACTCACGGACCTTCTGGTTCCCTGAGGATCACGGCGCGCTCCTCGGTACCTTTGCGATCGCCATGATGCTGCTTGCCTCGATGCTGCTGCTGCCGCGGCTTTCCGCCCGCCGGCGCCGGATATCGGAGCTGCACGGCGATACCTCCGGCAGCACGACGATGATGGATTTCGTACTTGTCACGCCGGTCTTCGTCTTCTTCATGTTCGTGGTCTTCCAGTTCACGATCCTGGCCAAGAACCACCTCTTCACCCACTATGCAGCCTATGCGGCGGCCCGCAGCGCCCGCGTCTATTTCTGCCCGGCTTTTCCGATCACGCTGCGAAGCATCATCGACGTGAAGACCTGCGATGACGATGCTGCCGCCGGCAAGGCCGATCTTGCCGCCCGCCTGGCGCTGATCCCGGCCGCACCCTACGACCAGCTGAAATGCGTCGGCGCCTGCCAGCCGCCGGAAGATGCGCTGAAAAGCCTTGCCGACGCTTCCGGCCTTTCGAAGAACTGGCGGGCGATGCGCAACCAGGCCCGCTACATGTTCGATCCGCAGAACGTTACCGTGACCGTCGATCGCGCGCCGATGGCAATCTATGCCGCCATCAACCGTTCGCCGCATGTGCCTGTCACCGCCAAGGTGGAAGCCCGCTTCCTGCTGCTCGAATATGCCGGCTGGGTCTTTGCCCGCGGCCAGAGGAAGGACGGCCGCTACTACACGATCTCGACGGCGGAGGTGAACCTGCTATGACACCGACCCTCATTAAGCGCCTGCACCGCGACGAACGCGGCTTCCTGTCGCCGATCATTCTCTACATGACGATCGCGCTCGCCCTGATGATCGTCTGGATCCTGAATACGGGACAGATGATCTACGACAAGCAGCGCACGCAGGATACGGCCGATGCCGCAGCACTCGTCCATGCCGACTGGGAAGCGCGCTATCTCAACATCATGGCGATGAACAATGTTGCCTCGTCGCAGGCAACCGTCGTCATGGCGACGTCGGTCGCCTTCCAGCTGACGACGGCCGAACTCGCCCTGCGCTCGGGCGTCATTCTGGCGAAACTCGCCGAATATTCTTTCACGGAAGGCTTCGGCCCGGCGTCGCTCGTGCCGCCGATGCCGCCGATGCCCTATTGCCCGGGCTGGCAGAAGATTCCGATCGTCGGCGGCATCATCTACGGTGCTTGCCTGGCGTTCCAGGGAGTCCGGGCGATAGGAGCCACCAAGGCGCTTGCATATACGGTAAAAGCACAGATCGATTACGATCCCTGGGGCCTCATCGTGAAGTCCAGCGACATCATCGACGCCATGAATGATCTCAACGACTACCTCGTCGAGAGCTTTCCGCAGCGGGTCGGCAATGAAGCCTTGCATCTGGTGCTCCTGAACAAGTCGGACCATGTCGTCTTCCACCCGCCGTGCGAATCCTGCGACGACGCCGGAGAAGGTGCGGGCGGTAACCTGCCGGTCGATCGTGACGGCGTCAATCCCGCTGCGGCCTATGCTGAAATGTGCCTGGCGATGAGCAATGGCACGCAAGGGCAGGACCCGTTTCTCATGCGCGGCGAGTTTGCCAATCGCGGCTTCCCCAACGGCAAGGGTCCGTTGACCGCAGGCGGCGTCGACGGCAGCCATATCCGCGACTGGGTCAACCACGAGAGCGGCATCGACGATGCTTTAGTGGACTTCTACATCTTTTATGAAGCCTTCGGCCCGGCCTATTTGAGCAAGGTTCCGTTCAAGGCGATCATCGAGCAATTTGGCGATCTCAGCTGGTGGCAGGAACTGGTCCTCGATGGCAGCTTCTTTGTCGCCGAGGAATTCTTCGGCATCGAGTTCGGCGTCGTGAACCCCTTCCAGCTGCCGATCGACGTGCCGCCGCGCTATTCCGACAAGCAGACAAAAGACGAGAACGATTTCACCCGCAAGTTCGACATGATCTGGAACCAGGTCTGCGGCCCAGCCGGTGGCGCGATTTCCGTGGCGGGTGCTCCCCTGCCCGTCATCTCCTTCCCGAAGCCTTACTGGCTGAAAGGACGCATACCGTTTAACTTCACGCCCTTCGGCGGCGAGCAGCTCGACGACTACCAGACGCTGGCGATCGTTTCGCGGGCCCCGCGCGCCAGGCTGCAGATCCGCATCTTCAAGGACAAGACACCCTCCGCCTATGCGCTCGCGCAGAGCTGGGTCCACAATTACACGGCCTTCGACCTCTACACCCAGGATTGGCTGGCATCGCTTGCGCCCGCCACGCTTGCCGACGATATCGGCGAGGTTTCCAACACCATCAAGCAGAGCCCGGCGGCCGACAGTTTTACCGGCTTGACCCGCGTCTTCGACCGAGGAGGAGCCAATGCCTGGGCTGCCGTCAACACACACTGAGCCTATGGGCGGTCCTCCAGGCCGCGGGCTGCTGATGCGGCTGCACCGCGACAGGCGCGGTCTTGCCTCGATCGAATTCGTCCTCGCCGCGCCTGTTATCTTGCTGATCGTGATTTTCGTCATCCACGCGAACAAGATTTCCACCAAGAAGGTCGGAACCATGCTTGCGATGCGCAACGCCGCCTTCGCCGAGGCAAATGGGCTGGACTGCACGTCGGATTTCTCGAATGTCTTCCCGATCCCGGCTCTCCCGGCACTGCCCGGGGGCGACGCCATCAACTGCTCGCGCACACCATCGCATGAAGGCGATGGCGACCCCCAGCGCACCTTTGTCTGGGACGATGTTCAAAATACCTTGAAGAGCGACGGCCGCGACTTCGGCGACATGGTCGGCGACCTCGCCAATGAGAAGCCGCAGCTCGTCACCGCGACAGCCGATCGCGTCTACAAGTTCAGGGATTCCGACGATCTCGATACGATCAGGAGCCTCCGCTGGAAGGATGCGTTCACGGTTGATGATTCGACGCTGTTTGCCTCGCACAACAATGACACCACGAGCCACGGCTACGATCCGACGCTGCGCCGGGAAATTCGCGATGTCGCCGACGATTCCGGCGATCTCTTCGACGGCGTCTTCCCGGGAGCGAAATAAGATGAGACAAGGGCCCCGCATCTCTGTTCATCTCGCCGGTTTGGCGCTCGCCATCGGGCTTGCCGCCGCCATGGCCACACCGGGCCGCGCCGAGATCTACAAGGACTTGAGAGTGACGCTGAATTCGATGCTGGCCGGTATCGTCGGCGCGCCGGAACGGGCGCCGCGCGATCTCGTCATCAACGGCCAACCGCTTGAATTCACGCCCTATCAGAGCGATCGCAGCATTTCCGATATCACCGACGAATGGCTGCGGGTGCTGGCCGTCAATACCCGCCCTGCGCTGCCGAAAAGCAACGACAGGCAAGAGCTGACTACCGTCATTGCCGCCAACATGCTGATCGTGCCAAAGACCAGCCGCATCCGCGACGATCTTGCCGTGGTGGTGCGGTTCTTCGACGGCGACGGCGAGGCAGCCCTCGACTATCTCAGACGCCAGGACCCGACCAATCCTTCCGCGAGAGCGCCGATTCCCGGCGTCTCGATCATGATCCGTCGTCCCGCCGATGCGCCGATGACCGAAGTGCTGATGAGCCGCTTTGACGATGTTGCTTCGACGCTTCCGGCCTTCGCGGCTGCGGCCGATGTCAGCAAGCTGCCGATGTCGCTGCGTCCGCCGGCCGGTGTCGAGGTGCTGAGCGATATCGGCGATCGCGACAAGGGCCACACCTCGCGCACGGTCGTGTCGAAAGGCACCCTGTCGGCCACGCGCTGGTCGGATCAGCGCGCCGATCTGCTTGTCCGCGATGGCTTCACCATCGAGACACCGCCAGCGCAGCACGGCCGGGTCATAGCACTTTATGGCCGCCGCGGCACCGTCGAGGCCAATGTCTTGTACACCCGCAGTAAAACCGACGGCCGGACCGTCGAAGTCATTCAAATCAGGCAACCCTTCGTCGAAGGAATAACACCATGAACTGGAAGCTCATCGCGGCCGTCATCGTCGGGCTCATCACCGGCGTTCTGCTCTACTTCTGGACCGAGAGCGTCAAGAACGAGCAGGTGGCCTATGCCTTCATGCGGCTCCAGCCCGACAGGAAGGTGACGCGAGGTCAGGCGATCACGCCCGACATGCTCGCCGAACCGGTGATGCTGCCGGAAAGCTTCGGGGCGCTCGCCAAGCTCGCGGTTCCCGCGGCCAGCGCCTATCAGGAATGGCTGAAGGACAGGACGGCCGCGAGCGACATTCCGGCCGGCTCGGTGCTGCTCTTCCAGTATTTCGACGATACCGATGGCGGGCGCCTGACGACGATGATCGCACCCGGCAAGCGGGCACTGACCCTTCCTGTCAACGCCGCCTCGGCTGTCGGCCATTTCGTCGAGCCGGGCAGCCATGTCGATATCCTCGGCACGGTCGACGAACCGGTCGAGCCCGTGGCGCCGGCCGCAGCAGCCCAGCCGGGAGCCCCTGGCCAGCCCGCTGCCGTGCCAGGTCAGCCTGCCGTCCCGGGCCAGGCGCCGGCCGCAGCCGGACAGCCGCAGGCTCCAGCCCAGCCGCAGTCGCCGGTCGAGCAGATGCTGAAGAACTATCTCACCCAGTATCCAGGCGCCGACGAGAACGATGTCAACGCCTACCGCAAACAGGCGCAAGACTATAAACTCGGCATCAGCTCGCGCACCCGCGTTGTCACTCGTACCTTCCTGCAGAATGTCAAAGTGCTGGCCGTCGGCGCGGCGACGACGGCGGAGGGTGCAGTTACCAAGGCCAACAGCACCTACAACAATGTGACCGTCGAAGTGACACCGTCGGAAGCTGAGATGCTGATTTTTGCCATGGGCCAGTCGAACGGCAGTCTGAACCTGGTGCTGCGCAATCCGGCCGACAATACCGTCGAGGACCTGCCAAGCATCAACTGGACGCGCATGTGACCGTCGCGGGGGAATGAGCCATGCTGTTGAAGATTTCCTATGAGGACGGCAGCGGTCGGGAGGTGATCCCGCTCTCGGCGAACGAGACCTATTTCGTTGGCGAAAGCAGCACGCTGACGCTCCCCGCCGGCGCGGGCGTCGTGCGGCTGCGCGGCAGCCACGTCTCGTCGCCGCAATTCGTGCTGCGGAAATCGGGCCAGGGGTGGTCGGTGCAGCATCACGGCCGCAACCCGACGCGCGTCGACGATCAGCCGCTTCGAGCCGGCACGCCGGTTGCGGTTTCGGCCGGCATGTCGATCTGGGTGCCGAACGTCACGATCGAGCTCGTCGAGCCGGCCGCGGCCCCCGTAGCGGTCACGCAGTTTCCCGATCAGGAACGCGTGCTCGCCCTGCAGATGGAAATTCACGAGCGCCTGCTGAAGGACACGCAGTATGACCGGCTGGTTAAATCCTCCGATTTCGGCCGCGAGGAGACGCGCACCCGTATCCGCGAGCGTCTCGACATGTTCATCAAGGAGGCGCTCGACAGCGCGCCGCAGGATCTCGTCATCCTTGTCATCAAGAACGCCGTCTATCGATGGCTGGCAAAACGCATCGCCCGCACGGGCCGGCGTGACGCCTCGTCGAATGCCGCAAGCCTCGCGCGCGAGGAGCAGGACAATCGCCGCCTCTTCGACGTCGGCAAGGCGCTGATTTCGGCCCTGCAGCTCAAGCTGAACTTCGAATCCACCCGCTCTGACTTCGCCCAGCTCGATACCCGTTTCAGCGCCGCCTTCCAGTCCAGGCAGGCTCTTTTCAACGCCGGCGACCGCTACGAGATCGCCCATATGCACCTGCGCTCCAATATCGAGGAGCTGATGTATCGCTGGGGGACGATCTCCGAGCTGATGGATCTCGACGTCATCTCGGAAATCATGGTGACGCGCTATGACGAGATCTACGTCGAAAAATTCGGCCTGCTGGAGCGGTATCCTTTCGCCTTCGCCAATGAGCGGCAGCTGATGAAGGTGATCGAGCGCATCGCCGTCGATTCCAACCGCTCGATCAACGAGAGCGAGGCGATGGCCGACTTCCGCATGCCGGATGGCTCACGCGTCAACGCCGTCATTCCGCCGCTGGCGGTCAAGGGCGCCTGCCTCACCATCCGCAAGTTCGGCGGCAAGTCGCGGCTCGATATCAGCAAGCTGGTGACCGCCGGTGCGCTCAGCGAGCCGATGCGCGCCTTCCTCGAGGCGGCCGTCCGCTCGCGCAAGAACATCGTCGTCTCAGGTGGCACCGGCTCAGGCAAAACGACGCTCTTGAACAGCCTGTCGCAGTTCATCCCGATCGGCGAGCGCGTCGTTGCCGTCGAGGACACGTCCGAACTGCAGCTCGACGGGATCCATGTCGTCTATCTGCAATCGCGGCCGAAGACGGCGGAGTCCGAGACCAGCGTCACCATCCGCGACCTCGTGCGCAACGCGCTGCGCATGCGGCCCGACCGCATCATCGTCGGCGAGTGCCGTGGTGCGGAGGCGATCGACATGCTGCAGGCGATGAACACCGGCCACGCCGGCTCTATGACGACGGCACATGCCAATACGCCGCAGGACATGATGACCCGCCTGGAGGTGATGGTGCTGCAGGGGCAGAGCTCTCTGCCCGTGTTCAATCTCGTCGGGCGCGCCGGCGGACAGGCCGTGCATGCCTTCACCGGCTATCTGCCGAGCTTCGTCGCCGAGCTCGTCGAGTTCGGCGAGGACGGCGAGATCGAAAAACTGGACATGTTCGTCTGAGGGGGAAGCGATGAATATCAGCATTCTGCAGATCTTTACGGTCGCCCTCGGCGCAGTGACGGCCGGACTGCTCGTCTGGGGCGCGCCGGTGCGCTGGCCGGCGCCGCTCTTACGCGCAACCGAACGTGACATCGCGCTCGCCAGCGAGGCGGCACAGGTCTTCGGGCGCGATGCCGTTCCGCCCTATACGATGATCCTCGCCTACGGCATCACGGCGATCGTCGTCTTCGTGGTGGTCTCGCTGATTTTCGGGCCGATCTTCGGCTTGGTCATCGCCATCCCGGTCGCCATCTTCCTGCCCAAAGGCGTGATCCGTTATTTTCTGCAGCGGCGTTGGCTGCAGATCGAATCGCAGCTTCCCTACGCCGTCGACCAGATCGTCTCGGCGGTGCGCACCGGCAAGCCGCTCGCCATCGCCGTCAATGCGGTGGCCGATACCGGCCAGATGCCGGCCTCGCGCGAGTTCGAGCGCATCGCCCGCGAACAGAAGCTCGGCATCGGCTTGGTCGAGGCGCTTGACCGCCATGGCCGCAACGTACCGAGCCTGCACTTCAAGATGGTCGATGCGGCCCTCGGTCTCTTTGCCCGCCAGGGCGGCGACATTTCCGAGCCGCTGACGGAAATGTCGAAATCCTTCAAGGAAATCTGGAAGCTCGATCAGAAGATCACGACCTCGTCGTCGCAGGCGCGAATGAATTTCCGCGTCGTCAACGGCGGTGCACTGTTCATGATCCTGATGATCTTCTTCGGCCAGCCGGAACTGATCGACAAGGTGTTCGGCAATGCCATCGGCATCGTCATCGCGATCGTCGGCGCCATACTTTACGCCACCGGTTTCTTCTGGATGCGCTCGATGATGAAGGTGTCGGTCTGATGTCTCAGATACCTCTTGGCCTCATCGCCGTCGTCTTTGCCGGGATCACCGCTGCGCTGTTCGTCTGGTGGATCGGCGACATGCTCGGCAGCATTCAGGTGGTGCGCCGGTCCGCAGGCGGCGATGGTCCGCCGCCGAATATCGTCGACAGCATCGGCATGCGCACGCCGGTCGAATTTGTGCTGACGCATTTCGAGCCGTTCCTGGCCGATTACGGTGCGCAGCTCGAGCAGAAGCTGATCTATGGCGGCCGGCCCTTCGGCGGCGTGACGGGGCGGGAATATATCGCGCTTCTCGTCGTTCTGAGCCTGTTCGGCTTCGTCGTGCTCGGCTTATTGTTCGGCATTGCCAGCGGCAGCGTGATCGGCGGGCTGGTGGCCGGGCTGATCCTCGGCCTGATCCCCGCCATCTATTTCTGGGTCGTCGCCGACGACAAGGCGCAAGACCGCAAGGAACGTATTTCGCGCGAATTTCCCTATTTCCTCGATCTCGTCGTCATGACGCAGCAGGCGCAAGCGACCTTGCCGGAAAGCCTGAGGCTTTATGCCGAGGCCGCACCCGGCACCGTCATGAGCGAGGAAATCGAACAGACGCTGAAGGACGTGGCGCTCGGCACCGGCATGATCGAGGCACTGCAGCGTCTGGAGCGTCGCATGACCGCCGAAGAAGTCATCCGCGTCATCCGCGCCGTGATCCAGGGCGAAGTCGAGGGCAGCAACCGCGTCGAGCTGCTCCGCGAACATGCGCGCGACCTGCGCTTCCGCCGCTGGGAAAAGGCCGACAGGGCCAGTGAAAAGCTGAAGGCCAAGATCGTCATGCCGGCGATGATGATCGTCGTGTCGATCCTGCTTCTGGTGCTGGCGCCTGCAATTGTCGAGATGATGTCGAGTGGGATGTTCTGATCATGGCCTTTCTTTCCTTCTTTCGCGGAAACAAACCAAGCCTTCTGCAGACCGGTCCCGGCGGCCAGAGCCGCAGCCATGTGCTCGACCGGCCGGAAATGTCGATCGGCCGGGCGGCTAATGCCGATATCGTCGTCGATGATCCGTTCCTGGCGCCGATCCATGCGCGCATCGAGCGGCAGAGCGACGGTGGTTTCATCATTCGCCGCATGGGACTGAACCCGATCATGCTGCGCGGCGAAGCGCTGTTGCAGACGGCCTCGCTGAAGGCCGGCGACAGCTTCCGTCTCGGCAAGGACGTCGAATTCCAGTTCGTCGTCAAGGCCGCCGCCAAGGACGCGCCGAAGAAGGAGGCTTCCAAGGTCGGTGACGACAAGCCGAAGAAGTCGCTGCTCAAACAGCCGGCCTTCCTGGCCGGCATGGGGGTCGCCTATCTCGCCATCGTCGGCATCATCGGCTACGTGATCCTGTCCGGCGGCAGCAGCGCGGAAAGTGGCCCGACGGCAGAGCGCATCAATGCGGAAGCTGGCCGCATTCCGACATGCATCAAGAATGCCAGGCGCATGCGCCAGGTCTCCGAGCAAAGTTTCAACGGGGCTGTCGGCGGCCGTGTCGGCAGGGATGGCGAGGCAAGCTATGCCGCCCTTTCGCTTGCAGCCGAACCGGCTGACGACGCCGCGCTGGCAAAGGCCGCCGAGCCGATTGTCGAGGCCTACAAGCGCACGGCCCTTGCCGCCCTTGCCTCGGAAAACCGCGGCAACAATACGCTGGCGCGGAGCCTCTACCAGCAGACCTACGATCTCGTCCCCGACATCAACTGCTCGGCCGCGCGTTTCGCGCTGCAGCGCCGCGCCGCCATGAAGCCGCCCGCCCGCCGCTGATCGACGGTTTGATGGGCATTTGACCGGAAGGAGTGGTTCGAACCTAATGAGACGCTCTCTCGCCAAACAATTAGCCCAGCAATAGAAGGGAGCCGAAGGATAAAGCGCAACCTGTCTGGGCGATGGCGGCTGCCTTACGCAATGAACGAAACTCCTCGGCGACATAGTACCTGTCGAAGCGGCTGCGCTTGCGTGCTTGCCGTTCCCGCCAGCTTTGGCCCTGATCTTCCGGCTTATCTACCAAACAGTCGGTCTCAAAGAGCACCCTGATGATCACCCAGAAAGCAACTGCGAAGCTCACGGCAAATGTGCCGAAGCAGGTAAAAAATATCAACTTCACGACGAGCGGTTGACCGACCATTCTCAGCCCCAGGAAAGCCGACGCAAAGTTATCGAGCTCGACGGGTCCGCGTAGCCATAGTTTTGTCAACGAGACGAGCGGTCACATAAGCGAAACATACGACCGCGCTGAGAAACACTGAGAATGCGAGTGGGTTATTCAATCCAATCGACGCCGCAACCGGCTTGAACACACCGATCGCACCTCGATGTAGGATGTAGATTGGGTAGGAGATATACCCAATCCATGTCGCCAAAGCCTCTGCTTTTGCAGGCATCTCCAAAAAGAGGCCAAGAGTCACGATGAGCGGCGCCAAGGCCATCGCGAACATCAAGTCGTAGTACGGCCGCAGCACGGCAGGAACCGGCGCCGCAATGCAAATCATCAGAAGAAGGCATGGCACAATGGCGGCCCAGCCCTTCCTCCAAGCGGRAATGCCGCCGAATAGCCGGCTTATCACGACCCCTGCAGTAAATGAAAACATCACCCTTGGCAGGCCACCTACCGCGGAGGGCCACTCCCAGCCAATATTCAACATGCCGTATTTAAGACCGACAAAAACCAAACATGCAGCCGAGACCAATGCAACTCCGCAGAGGGCTCGGATAGAGAGCCGAAAAAGCCACAGGGCGAAGACTATATTCACCAACAGTTCCCAGAACATCGACCACGCTGGACCGTTGATTGGAAACATTCCTTGCATCGGGTTCGATTGAAGGAAATACATTGGGCTGGGCAGAAAGAACGTGTTCGCAGTCGTCGACGCCAGCAGGTCGATAACACTTTGATCTCTCAGCCCCCAGCTTGTTAACAGAATGATCTGTATGAGGCCGACCAGAATTCCGATCAAATAGAGCGGATAAAGACGCTTGATGCGGGCCGCCATAAACGACTGGAACAGCAGACCGCGAGCGAGCCGTTTTCCGTAAATATCTGCGATAATAAATCCGCTGAGAACGAAGAAAAAATCGACTGCCAGATAGGCTGAAGGCGCATAGCTCTCCCGGAAATGTGTAGCGACAACACAAATAGCGGCAAATCCGCGCATTGCATCGAGCGTATAGTAACGGTTGCGGTCGGCAACCGAGACTCCTACATCGTCCATCGCCGGTGGCGAATAACCGCGGTCGAGGCTAGTCATCTTATGGATTATCCTATTACGCGTTTGCGTCTGAGAGGCGTTCGGATGCGGTGGATGAGAACATCACCGAAGCGACGTTCTCATAATTTCAGATGACGGCTTGAGCACCAGATCCTTCAAATCGCAACACAGGTCTATGCGGCTAGGGCCTGGAAATCATGCAGGGTTGGCAACCGCACCCCTGTTACTTTTGCGCTGCCGTGCCTGCTTTATACTGCCGATCAAGATATTTAAACGAGCTCTGCACAGAACGAATATCAGGCCGCAGTAAACCATGCCGCCTGCAAGGATTTCCACGGCCAAACGTGGGTACGGGGACCAATGCATTAGCAATTCGTGGAGGAGGAAAACGACTGCAACCATTCCTGCAGAGGCTATGGTAGGCCGCAGGAATTGCGCCAGATATGCCGGGATACTCAGCTCTATATGTTGCGAAACCTTCCAGCTGGTGATCGGCCAAAACAACAGAACTTCGATCATTATGGCGAAAACAATCGTCGTGACGCCATAAGGATAGAGAATTGCGATCGTCAGGAGTGTGAGGAGGTTTCGTGCCAGCTGGTAGTAAAACCACCAATCCATCTCTCCTTGGCTCTTGATCAAGGATGCCTGCACGTAGCCGATCCCAGCCATCAATCCTATGACGCAGTAGAACCGAACCGGCCAAACGGCCGCGATCCAATGGGCACCGAAAATTGTGGTGATCGCATCATCGGCAACGGCGGCAAGACCAATGAATACGGGGTACGAAACCAGAGCGCAACCAAACGTTGCCATGAGAAATGCTTCTCGAACTTTCTTCGGATCGGACCGCAATGAAGAAAGCAAGACGTGCGTGACAGATGTTAAGCCACCGGCGATGACGTTGTTGATCATATCAAACAAACGCTTGGAAAAGTTATAGATCCCGAGCGCTGCCGGGCTCAAGAGCACCCCAATGAGCAAGTTGTCCAAGCTCATCGTCTGTAAAAACCGAGTGCCGGATGCAAAGAACCCATAGTGAAGGAGCTCGTTGAGGCTTGCTCGCTTCAGGTGAAGCCCGGGCCGCCAGCCGGCGCCCCAGAAAGCGGCGCCGCATGATGCCGCTGTGGCCGCGATCTGTGCAATCGCAAGCCCCCACAAGCCGAAACCCGCGAGAACCAAAACAAGGCAAATGCAGGCAGAAGTGATGGTAGCAATCACGGTGCGGACGGCTACCAGATGAAACGACATCTTCCTATTGACAATTGCATTCGGAACGACGGCGGTGAAGTCGAAGAAAACCTTCAATCCCATGATGTAAATCAGGGGTGTGATTTGCTCATGCCCCACATAGGCCGCGATTGGCGAAGCGGCTATGCACAAAGCGCCGTAGATCAAAAATGAAAAAGCGAGCGAAAGCAGGAATATCGTGTCCAGATGGCTTCGCCTGATTTCGGCTCTTTGTATGATCGCTTCGCCAAATGCCGTTGGTCCAAAGCTGCCCGCAAACGACACAATGCTGAATGCCAGTGCGACAAGACCGAAATCCTGAGGCTGGAGAACGCGAGATGTCACCACAAAGACGGCGAAGGTCAGGACTGTCGGAATAAGCGTACTCAGCGCCGACCAGAAAGCACCCGTAACGGCTGCGGCGGATCGGTTCTCACTGACATGGCTGAATAGAATATCGTCGTCTTGTAAAACCGACAAAGTGATCTCCTACCGGGAATCAGACTATGGAGGGTTGAGGTATTAGATCTGGGACGGGAATAGTAGGGTTTAGATTCATGGGTTTACTTGACTTGTACCAAGCTCCTCCCAATTCATACGGCAGGCGAGACATTGCTGCTAAAAGCTCGTTGGCATTTGTCGCTTTCTCCACCAGAGGGCTGTCGCCAGTCTGGCTGTCGATGACGTCGTGTAGATTGCTTCCCTCCCTCGCAACCGCGATATGCGGCTTATTCAGCAAAAGACAGAGAATATGACCGTGTAGATGGTTGGTGATTATCCGTTGCGCGCCGGACAGGATCTTCACGCCATACTCGACATATCGAGCAGCGACATCCTCACGATGTTGGGCCATCATCTCGGTGCGGCTAAAGCCATGCCGCAACGCTGATTTGACGACGCTCGACTTGCGCATGCGCGACAAACTATTTGGACCGTTAACCCAATTGGTAAGAGGTCCATCAGCAATCGCTCGCGCTTTCGCTATATCAACCTCGTCCTCTCCACGAGGCTGCATGACATATAATACCCTGAGAGGATCAGCTTCGAACCGTTTAAGCGATTCCATGCCGAATGCCGTGTCCGGGCCAGCCTCAACATCACAATCGAAGTTGGCTTTGGCTAACTCGAAGCTCTGATCATCGCGCGTCATGCAAAAAAAATTGCGATGCCTCCCAATCGTGCGTTTCGCATATTCCTTGAGCGACTCGTTCGCGAAATGAATGGTTTGCGGCATCTGAATGATCGTTCGATCCGGATATTTCCACATCAAACGGTAGCGAACATCATCCCTGCCCGTCCGCGCGTCTCCAAAGTCTATCCCCCCGCAAATGAATATTGGAGCGTCGCCTGGTGTTGTTTTTATCTCATCTATACTTTGAGCGGTGCTGCCAGTCAGCACCGGGAGGCGCCCCGTTACTTCTCGCAATACCATCGACAGTCCAAGCCAACTCGCATGATGACCAGGATCTTTATTTGATGGAAAGTTCATTATAACGTAAGGCTGTCCCCGGCTTACAAATTTCCTTACGATTTCAATCAACTTTTCTTTTTGTCGTCGTATTACAACTTCGCCGAGGTGATGCATATACTCAACTTGTATTTTCAAAACTCGAACAGCAATTACAGCCACGATTCTGAAGAGTCAATTGGAGGATGAATTACTTTTAAGTCATAGTTAAGTGGGCAAATTGTCTCACTTCTTAGCCACCAGCGATCACGAGGTTGGAGCGTCGCGCTTGGGCTTGGGAATTGCGAAGCGAACGGACAGCCCGCGGCACATCCGTGGATGATGAAGTGTTGATTAGACTAGATGTCGAAGAAGGAGATCACGGGCTTTCGGCGATGGCTCGACCATCAACAGCACCGTACAATTCCGTTCCGGTCTCCGCGATGTCTATTTTTACGACAGCAGGGGAAGCGGGCAAAAACGCCTGGGAGCCTCTATCAGCAGACCTACTCGTTCCCGACATCAACTGCTCGGCCGCGTGTTTCGCGCTGCAGCGCCGTGCCGCCACGAAGCCGCCCGCGCGTTGCACGGGGCTGCTCTATGGCTGCCCGAGGGGCTCGGCCTTCCCCGCCTCGCATTCCGGCAGTCGCACAGGTTTGGCGAGGTTCGCCAGCGCCTCGGGCTTGGCGCATGCCGGGAAGCCAGCGAGCGGCATTGTCTCTATGAACCGATTGCGCTCGATTATGCTTAGGCCGGGTTCACTGATCATGCTCTCGACAGTCACCTCGGGGTGCTGCTTGAGAGTTTCCATAGCTGAAGCATGCGCCTCATCGGTTCGACCCAGTGCCGCAAGCGAGCTGCTACGGACCACCCAAGTCCACCTTTGGTAGTTGTTTGGCGTCATGCGCTCCAACATCGTCACCGCGTCTTCATACCGCCCCGCCATAAAATAGGCAGGTGCGAAGAAGTTGGACGCCCACATCGGATAATTCGGGTCGAGCCGCATGACCTTGTCGACCATTTGAGCACCGCGTTCTGGTTCGCCGAATCGTGCTGCATAGCCGCTGTAAAAAGTCAGGATTTCGGACGAACCCGGAGCGAGACGAAGGGCCGTGTCGAATTCGGCCTTCCCGCGGCCCATATCGCCCCTATTGGCAAGGCTCATACCAAACACCGCATGGGCTTCAGCGTCGCTCGGATCAAGCCGCACCGCGCGTTCGGCCACATCGGCGGCCACCTTGCGGTTGCTCTCGGGATTGACGCCAAACACACCCATCAGATCATGAGCATGGTAAAGCTCTACCCAGGCCCGTGCCAGCCCCGGGTCCAGCTCGACGGCGCGGTTGAGAAACGTGATGGCCTCCTCGTCATCGGCTTTGGTGAGCTTTTCGATCTTCTCGGACCCGAGAAGATAGTAATCATAGGCATTGAGGTTTTCAGGCCGTTTGCGTTTGGCTGCAGCCCGCCCGGCCTCTTGAATCAGTCCCACTCCGCCGCCGAGGCGGTTGGCGACCTGTTCTGCGATTTCGGTCTGAACAGCGAACACGTCCTCAGCGGGCCGGTCCCAATTCTCCGACCAAAGATGGTGGCCGGTTTTTGCATCGATCAACTGTGCTGTGATCCGTACCCGGCCACTCTGCCGCTGGATCGAGCCTTCCAGTACAAAGCCGATATGGAGCGCGATTGCGACCTGGCGGGCATCCACGGGCTTGCCTTTATAAACTTCCGTCGAATTCCGCGCCACCACCTCGAATTCGGGAAACCGCGCGAGGTCGGTGATGATGTCCTCAGTCAGGCCATCGGCCAGACGCCCGCTGGCCTCGTCGCCGCCATAATTGTTGAAGGGCAGCACCGCCACCGAAGGCTTGCCACTCAAAGGTTCGGGCTGCAAGAACCACCAGACCCCRCCGCCCGCCAGAGCAAGCGCCACGATCGACGCCGCAGCCGTTTTGGTCCAGCGCGGTATCATTTTGAGAAGGGGCCGACGCGCCCGTTTGCCGTCGAGTCTCAGCCGATACATCCGCACCGGGCGGCTGATGTTCTTGACCTGCTGCTCGCCGGCGAAATCGAGCGGCCAGTCGAGTTTGCCCTGGAGATGATCGTATGCCGTGCCCGACACCACCACGCCGCCCGGCTCGGCCAGATGCTCCAGCCGCGCGGCGACATTCACTCCATCTCCATAGACATCGCCATCCACCAAGGCCACATCGCCCAGATTGATCCCGACGCGAAATACGATGCGCTCAGGCTCCGGTAGGTCGGCGTTGCGCGCCGCCACGACGTTCTGAAACTCCGCGGCGCAGGCAACCGCATCAACCACGCTGTCGAAGGCGACGAGCGTGCCGTCACCCATCAGCTTGATAACGGTGCCATGGCGCCGGGAGATGGCGGGATTGATCAGTTCGGCGCGGATGGCCTTCAGTCGCTTGATGGTGCCGGCCTCATCGGCCTCCATCGCCTTCGAGTAGCCGACCATATCCGCCGCTAGGATCGCGGGCAGCTTCCGGTCAAGCGTGGGGGTACCCATCATCATTGCCTTGCATGAACATGCAATAGTGTCGGCAGTCTACACCCATCGACGCGCCGCAACTAGCACACCGCCAAAACGGCATGTCTGCTTGTGGTGCTATCCGGCCCAGAGCCGAAGCAGACCTCACGCGTCCCAAAGGGACGCTCCTCAGCATGCTGAGAACATCTGGCATCCGCACGCCGACGCTGCCATAAATGAGCTTCATCGAGGGAGGTATCATGATGCAGAAGAATGCGCCGGACTTCAGCCTTGAGGGCAAGGTGACGTTGGTGACGGGAGCGAGCCGTGGCATCGGTCGAGCTTGCGCACTTGCCTGTGCCAGAGCAGGCTCCGATATTGTTTTGGGGGTCCGCGATGTCGCGGCGTCGGCGGGTCTGGTCGCCGAACTCGAGGACGCGGGACGAAAAGTCCTCCCTGTTGAACTGGACATTCCCAATAAGGCCCATATCGCACAAGCCGTCGACGCAGCGCTTACTACGTTCGGTCGGATCGACGTCCTCGTCAACAAYGTCGGCGTGGCTCCRGGCAATCTCGCGGAACTCGTYGAGGAGACCTTGACGAGATACTCGATGTCAACATCAAGGGCACCTTTCTGATGRCGCAGGCAGTCGGGCGTCACATGATCAARCGCAATGGGGGCCGGATCATCAACATCAGCTCRCAGGCCGGCACCGTGGCACTGCGCGGCGAGGCAATCTATTGCATGAGCAAGGCGGCAATTAATCACCTCACGCGCTGCCTTGCGGCCGAATGGGCACGCTATAATGTCACTGTAAACACCGTATCGCCGACGTTCATCCACACCGATGGTACAGCACCGTTTCTATCCGATGCCGACAATCGTAAAGCGACGCTCGGTCACATTCCACTCGGCCGGATCGGTGAAACCGATGATGTGGTGGGTGCCGTAGTCTTCCTTGCATCGCCGGCCGCGAGCCTGATCACTGGCGCGAACCTGCTGGTGGACGGTGGATGGTCCGTCGCGTAAGACCAAAGCGCGCCTGCCGCGCAAGTCCCATCCAGACGAGAACGACGATTTCCCCGGATAAGGATTGCCTCACGTCCTTCCTCTCTTTTGTGGTTCTGCGAAGTTTGAGTTGACCGCTTCCGATGGCGAGGCGACACTCGCAACCTGCAGCGAGGCAGGAGGAAAAACGATGGACGACACAGACCGGTGGCGCGACATGGCAAGTGCACCGAGAGACGGTAGCCGGATCCTCGTCACGATACGCCCATCCGAACAGGGGCCAGCAGAAGTCGACCTAGCATATTGGTCGAATGGCGATCAGTTTGGTGCAGAAAGCTGGCGTGCCTCTGATTCCTCGCCCGGGCACATCATCGAATATGCCGAGCCAGAATTGAAGTGTTGGATGCCCATGCCCTCGGCCAACCTCAATCGCGCCTCGATGCCCTCCCCTTGGGAAGGCGACGATGACCAGGAGCTGTACGGGTCAGGGATTTAAGAATTTGGCCCAATAACATTGGTTCCTGCCACAGCGAACAGGTCCAGATTTCCGTCCGCCACGACTGTTGCGCGACTAGGCTGCGCGCACCCTGTCCCGGCCGCTTAACTTGGCAGCATAGAGTGCTTGATCGGCGCGTCGATAAAGGTCCGAGGCGCTGTCTGACGGGGCACGAGCGGCGATGCCGGCAGAACAGGTGTAGCTGAAGTCGGGTGATTCAGGCAGGGGCCGGGAGAAGCGGATCACCGTCAGCATGCACTCGACCATGGCAATGGCGTCTTCCGGCCCGGTTGACGGCATCACCAGAACGAACTCTTCTCCGCCGACCCGCCCAAAACAATCGTTGCGGCGAACATTCTGATGAATGCGATGCGCAAAATCGCGCAGGACGACATCTCCGGCCTGATGACCGAGCCGATCGTTGATGTGTTTGAAATTGTCGATGTCGAACACGACAAGGCAGCCATTGCTTCCATGCTGGGCGGCCGCCAGCATGTCGTCGACCCGTGCCATCACAAAGCGGCGGTTGGCGACACCCGTGAGCTCGTCGGTGTAAGACGCCTTGATTGCCTGATCGCGATCTTGCCGGACGATCCTGCCACGCGCTCGCAAACTGGTGATCTCGCACGCAATGCACAACATCCAACCGTTTGTCTGGACCGCCTCGGTCATCCAAAACCATCGGCCATCGTGCAGGTCCGTCTCGAAAGCACGATAGCCAATCTTGCCACGGCGCGACTGTGTCGACCGCAGCCATTCGTCGAAATTGCTCGTTTGAATAACCGTGCCTCGCCGCAGCTCGAAATTGCGCCGCATGAGATCCGGCCAGAGGGGAGACTCATCCGGTTCGATGAAATAGACCGAACGAAAGGCGCTGTTGGCGTATTGCAGCCGGTCATGACTATCGTAGACCGCAATCAGCGTTTGGGTGCGTGCCGAAAGGTTCAGAAGCTGTTCGAATATCTCGTCCATACCGAACCCTGTCTGGTTGCCTTGGTATGACATGGCGCAGAAACCCTATGGGAAAAGAGCTCGTCGGCAAGCAAAGGCGCCTCCAGTGATTACGGAAACGTCAACGAGATGCCGTTTCCAATCGTGATTGGACATCGGCTGCGACCTGAGAGACGCTGTTTTTGGGAGCGGACCATCTATTTTTCCGGAGATAGGAGGCCGAAATGGAACAGTACGCACTCGACCAGTTGAAAACCATCGCCAAGGTCAGCACGACCTGCAAGCGCCTTGAAATGACGCGGCGCGAACGGCTTGAACGGTGGGCCGAATGTCTTGAGCGCAGCCCCAGACCGCATCTCAAGACGCTTCACGAAACCGAATATCGGCCGATTGCAGATCGGCTTGCTCTTAGGGATGACGGCACACCGATCTCTGTTGCATTCGCTGATCCCATTCTGCGGGCGGCAGGAATGGAAAGCGATAGCTACGGAGAAGCCATACGGTTCTTCGAACTCAGCGACGAGGAATTGCATGACCTTGTCTGCTTCTGCCATTTTGGTGAACGCGTCAGCGCGGCAACAGTCGCTCGCCGTTTGCGAAAGATGGCAGGTTGCAAACCAGACGGGTTTTTCGCTCAGCTTCGTGCGTTCTTTGGCTGATTGAAGCTCAAGCTCACCATCTGAGGTGCTGGTCGGGGATGCATCGATCCCCGTCACGGGCGGTACGCGCGACGACCGAGGCCGACCGGTCGGGTCGTTGCTCCTGCGATATCGACTATCGCAGACATTTTGAGGGGGTAGATTTCTGAAGCAGTTGGTTCCTGCTGGTCATCAGCCGGGACCGGCTTTCCGCGCTGGCCGACCACCCCCCTAGAGACTTGGCGCGGTGGACAACCAAACGGACGACCCGCGGGTGCTGCACTAAAGGTCACGCGCTGGCCGAGCGACAATTGGTGGCTTACTTCGTTCGCGGGATCGACGTTCTGCCAGTTCCAGAATACTTGCAGAACCGCCAGCAGATAGCGTTTTCTGCGATAACAGGAAAATGTGTTTGCTGTCGAAAAGTTGGCCCCGTGGTGCTGTCATATCCTTTTCGGAGATTCTTAAACAGCAGCGGCACCACGCTCCTTCGAAGTTCATTCGATCGCCGATATAAACGCCGGAATCTGTTGTTCGAAGAACTTCGAGAATGAGGCGATGCGCGGCGGAAGTGCCTGGTACGGGGGGTAGTACAGGGTCAGCCACAAGTCCGGCGGCGACCAGTCTTTGAGGACGTGGACCAAGCGTCCGGTGCGCAGATACTCGGCCACATGGAACTTGGGCAGCATGGCGACCCCCCTTCCATCGGCAGCCATGCTTGCCAGGACCTCCCCGCTATTGGCGCTAAATGCGCGGCCCGCAGAAATCGTGGTACTGCCGCTGCCGTCCGACAGGGTCCAGGTCTCCCGCTTGCTCTCGCCGCTATAGGCAAGGCAATCGTCGGGAATGAGTTCATTCGGATGCTCCATGTCGCAAAACCGGCTGCCGGGCGCTGCGACGAGGATCCGGCGAACGACGCTGATCTTGCGCCAGATCGTGAACTTGTCCGACGGTGCCGCGGAAATGCGGATCGCCAGATCATAGTCATCGTCGATAATATTCACGAGCCCATCCGCGAGCGATATCTCGAAGCTGATCTTCGGATAGCGTTCCTTGAATGCAGACAGGATTGGCGGCAGAGCCTGCTGGCCGAACCAGGTCGGCGCGCTGATCCGCAGACGGCCGTGATCCGCCTTGTGGGTATTCATCACATCCTTGCGCGCGTTGTCGAGCGCCTGCACCGCCGGCTGGATCTGGGCAGCGAAGATCGCGCCGTCGGTTGTCAGCGACACCTGGCGCGTCGTCCGTACGAAGAGCTGCACGCCAAGGTCTTCTTCCAGCGCCGCGATCGCCCGCGTGACGGCTGCCGGGGTCATGTCGAGCTCGCGCGCGACCTGCGCGAAGTTCCGCTTCTCGGCGGCCAGCAGAAAGGTTCGAAGCAGCTTGTAGTCGTTCATCGATTATTTCATCCATGGCAATTCACTGACAATTATTATTGCAATTCCGGCCACTGATCAACGGGCGTAGCTTTTCAATCAGACCAGACAAACCAACGCAGCCACGGAAGGACACCATCGTGATCAAGGATATCAAGGGACTGCATCACATCACGTCGATGGCATCGGATGCCCGCCAGAACAACGCGTTCTTCACGGATGCGCTTGGCCTGCGCCGCGTGAAGAAGACCGTGAATTTCGACGACCCCAACGTCTACCACCTCTACTACGGTGATGAGGCCGGCACCCCCGGCTCCGTCATGACCTACTTCCCGTTTCCCGACGTGATGCGCGGCCGCCCAGGCGTCGGCGAAGTCAGCGAAACACAGTTCGCGGTGCCTAAGGGCTCGCTCTCCTTCTGGCAGGATCGCCTGTCGGCAAAGGGAGCCGGCAACCTGCATACCGACACTGCCTTCGGTGCTGAGCGCCTCCTGTTCAAAGGGCCGGACGGCGAAGGGTTTGCGCTTGTCGAAGCGGAAACCGATGGCCGCAAGGCCTGGAATGGCGCCGGCATCGACGAAAGCGTCGGCATCCGCGGCTTCACCGGTGCCAAGTTCCGCCTGCATGACGCCGCTGCCACGTCCGAACTGCTCGGTTTCATGGGCTACCAACGTACTGAGACGGATGGTGACGTCACCCGCTTCATCATCCCCGGCGGCAATGGTGCGGACACGATCGACCTCGAGGTCCTTCCGAAAACGCCTTTCGCAAGGCAGGGCGCAGGTTCGGTGCATCACATCGCTTTCGCCGTCGAGAACCGCGCAAAGCAGCTCGAAGTCCGCAAGGCGCTGATGGATACGGGCTACCAGGTAACACCTGTCATCGACCGTGACTACTTCTGGGCCATCTACTTCCGGACACCCGGCGGCGTCCTGTTCGAAATCGCCACGAACGAGCCCGGTTTCGACCGCGACGAAGATACGGCACATCTCGGCGAGGTTTTGAAGCTGCCGGCACGCTACGAGCCCTATCGTGACCAGATCGAAGCCGGGCTGACACCGCTCGCCGCCTGACGTCGCTTTCCAACAATAAGGCGGCATAACTTTCAAGACGTGCCGCCTTCCCTGCCCCATTACCTACCTTCAACCTAGTCAAAGGAAGACACGAGATGTCCAGCAAGCTTCAGGTCCTCACCCCGCAGAACAGTCAGATCATCTTCATCGACCAGCAGCCGCAGATGGCCTTCGGTGTTCAGTCGATCGACCGCCAGGTCTTGAAGAACAACGTCGTCGGTCTTGCCAAGGCGGCGAGGATCTTCAACATCCCGACCACCATCACCACCGTCGAGACCGACAGCTTTTCGGGCAACACTTTCCCGGAACTGCTCGCTGTCGTCCCGGACAATGATATCCTTGAGCGCACGTCGATGAATTCCTGGGACGACCAGAACGTCCGCGACGCGCTTGCCAAGCACGCTGCCGATGGCCGCAAGAAGATTGTCGTCGCCGGCCTCTGGACGGAGGTCTGCAACACGACCTTCGCGCTCTCCTGCATGAACGATACCGACTACGAAATCTACATGGTTGCGGATGCTTCCGGCGGCACGTCCGTCGATGCGCACAAATATGCGATGGACCGCATGGTCCAGGCCGGAGTCGTCCCGGTCACCTGGCAACAGGTCCTGCTCGAATGGCAGCGCGACTGGGCCCGCAAGGAAACTTACGACGCGGTCACGTCGCTGGTGAAGGAGCATTCCGGCGCGTACGGCATGGGCATCGATTATGCTGTTACGCATGTCCACGGCGGCGCCGAACGCGTCAAGCACGGCAAGCGCATCGGCCCGAACCCTGCCAAATAAACCGTCAATCACTCCGGCCGGCCGCTTCCTGCCGGAGTGATTTTCCTTCACCACGCGAGGTTCCCCCATGAAACTCTATCTTCTTTCACTCGGTGCCGGCCTGCTGGTGGGCGTGATCTACAGCCTGCTCAATGTCCGCTCGCCTGCCCCGCCTGTCGTCGCGCTCATCGGGCTGCTCGGCATCCTTGTCGGCGAGCAGCTTGTGCCACTGGCAAAGAGCATTTGGGCTCGCGAGCCCGCCGCCGTCTCCTGGCTTCATCAGGTGAAGCCGCACATGTTCGGTCACCTCCCAAAGGGCGGGAAAAACGTGGTGGCGGTGAACCCACCCCATGAAGCTTCAACATCGGGGAAAAGCTGATGACGACGCGCCGCACATTCCTGGGGGCAGCATCGAGCCTCGCCTTTTCAAACTTGTTTTCACCGGCCAATGCCGCCGATCCCAACAAGACCGGAGCCGCTTCCATGCACGCAGACATCGTTCTTCACAATGGATTGATCACGACGCTTGATCGCGCAAATCCGAACGCCACCGCAGTGGCCATCAAGGACGGCCTATTCATCGACGTGGGTACCGACCGCGACGTCATGGCACTCGCCGGACCGGATACGAAGATCGTCGATCTCAAGGGCAAACGTGTACTGCCTGGTCTGATCGACAACCACACCCACGTTGTGCGAGGCGGCCTCAACTTCAACATGGAGCTCCGCTGGGACGGCGTCCGCTCGCTCGCCGACGCCATGGACATGCTGAAACGACAGGTCGCCATCACCCCGGCTCCGCAGTGGGTGCGCGTCGTCGGTGGCTTCACCGAGCACCAGTTCGCCGAAAAACGCCTGCCGACGATCGACGAGATCAATGCTATTGCACCCGACACGCCAGTCTTCCTGCTGCACCTCTACGACCGGGCCTTACTGAACGGCGCGGCCCTTCGCGCCGTCGGATATACCAAGGATACGCCGAACCCGCCCGGCGGCGAGATCACGCACGACGCCAACGGCAATCCGACGGGCCTGCTGCTGGCGAAGCCGAATGCGGGTCTCCTCTATTCGACGCTTGCCAAGGGTCCGAAACTTCCCTTCGACTATCAGGTCAATTCGACCCGTCACTTCATGCGCGAGCTCAATCGGCTCGGCATCACCGGAGTCATCGATGCCGGCGGCGGATTTCAGAATTACCCGGACGACTATGCTGTGATCCAGAAGCTCTCGGACGAGGACCAGCTTACGGTACGTCTGGCCTACAATCTCTTCACGCAGAAGCCGAAGGGCGAGAAGGAAGACTTCCTCAACTGGACGCAGTCTGTGAAGTACAAACAGGGCAACGACTATTTCCGTCACAACGGCGCCGGCGAGATGCTGGTGTTTTCCGCCGCGGACTTCGAGGATTTTCGCCAGCCCCGCCCGGACATGCCGCCGGAAATGGAAGGCGAACTGGAAGACGTCGTTCGGGTGCTGGCCGAAAACCGCTGGCCCTGGCGTCTTCACGCCACTTATGACGAAACGATCAGCCGCTCTCTCGACGTTTTCGAGAAGGTCAACAAGGATATCCCGCTTGAAGGCCTGAACTGGTTCTTCGATCATGCCGAGACGATTTCCGATCGCTCGATCGATCGCATCGCAGCACTCGGCGGCGGCATCGCCACGCAGCATCGCATGGCCTATCAGGGCGAATATTTCGTCGAGCGCTACGGCCATGGTGTCGCCGAAGCCACCCCGCCGATCCGGCGCATGCTCGACAAGGGTGTCAACGTCTCGGCCGGCACGGATGCGACCCGCGTTGCCTCCTATAATCCCTGGGTCTCGCTGTCATGGATGGTTACCGGCAAGACTGTCGGCGGCATGCAGCTCTACCCGCGTGCCAATTGTCTCGACCGTGAGACGGCGCTGCGGATGTGGACCGAAAAGGTCACGTGGTTCTCCAACGAGGAGGGCAAGAAGGGACGCATCGAAAAGGGCCAGTTTGCCGATTTGATTGTCCCGGACAAGGACTTCTTCGCCTGCGCCGAGGACGAGATCTCGTTCCTGACGTCGGAACTTACCATGGTGGGCGGCAAGATCGTCTACGCTGCCGACAATTTTGCCACTCTGGATGAGAGCGATATTCCGCCCGCCATGCCGGACTGGTCACCGGTTCGCAAGTTCGGCGGTTATGCCGCCTGGGGCGAGCCCGACGGTGCAGGCAGACACTCGCTGCGCCGTACGGCGATCGCCTCCTGCGGCTGCGCCAGCGATTGCGGTGTCCATGGCCACGATCATGCCGGTGCCTGGACATCGAAGCTGCCTATCGCCGACCTGAAGGGCTTCTTTGGCGCCCTTGGCTGCTCCTGCTGGGCCGTCTGAGAACGCGGTCTATCAATACGAACTCCCTCTTCGGCACAACCTGTAGAGGGGCTTCCCGACGAACGATGAGGCCAGTTGAAAATGGCCGCAGCCCGGAGAAACCATGTCCGCTATTCCACTCCTTGAACCGGCTCAGCCAGCCGTGCTGATGGTCGATCAGCAAGCCGGTCTCGCCTTTGGCGTCGGGTCGACGGATCGTCAGGTCCTTCTCAGCAACATGGTCGCGCTGGCAAAGACAGCGAAAGCATTCAAGCTCCCGGTGATCGCTTCGACGTCGGCCTCGAAGGTCTATAGCGGGCCCATGATGCCGGCAATTCAAAGCGTCATGCCCGAGGTGGCATCCATCGAGCGCCGCAACATGAACCTGTGGGAAGACGATGCAGCAAAGGCAGCGGTCGCACGCACTGGCCGCAAGACACTGCTTGTTTCGGGTCTTCTGACCGAAGCCTGCGTCTCATTCCCCGTGCTTTCGGCACTTGCCGAAGGTTATGCGGTCTCCGTCATCGCCGACGCATGCGGTGGCGTGACATCCGATAGCCATAACCTTGCGTTGCGCAGAATGGAGGCAGCGGGTGCGACGATGACGTCCTGGCTGCAGGTCTTGCTCGAGCTTCAGCGCGATTGGACGAGAAAAGAAACCTACATTGACGCGCGAGCGATCGTCGAAGCGCATGCCGGCGGTTACGGCATTGGTCTTTCCTACGCCCGCGACATGATCCACCCGCTCTGATCACAGGTCTTTTGAGGATACTCATAATGACGTCCATACATACTCAAGATACCGGCAGCTCCGCCGGCAAGGCTTTCGGCGCCGACTTCCTGGCATTGCTCGCGCTCTGCTCCGCCTACATTCAGGGTCCGCTGACGAAGGTTTTCGACTTTCAGGGGGCCGTCGCCGAGATGAACCATTTCGGGCTGGCTCCGGCGCCACTCTTTGCAGTCGGGGTGCCGATCTTTGAACTCGCCATGTCTGCCCTCATCCTTTCGGGGCGCTTGCGCTGGCTGGGGGCTCTTGCATTGGCGATATTCACCTTGATGGCGACATACCTTGCCCTGCGGTTCTGGGAGATCCCCGCGGGACCCGAGCATTCGGCCGCCATGAACGGCTTCTTCGAGCACATCGGTCTTAGCGGTGCCTTCGTCTTCGTCGCGCTTGTCGACCTGCGCAAACGCGCGAGCGGAAAATAGAGCGCGTCGTCCGGCGCCTGGGATGATGACATCAAATCCCGACATTTCGGAGCCGTCCTTGCTGCCAACAAAGCCGGTCGAGCGAAGATCTAGAAATCAGCGCTGGCGAGATCCACGAGACCATCATGCGACAGACCGAGCGTGAACTCGACCTCAGGAAATGGCGGCGCAAAATCGCCGGCAGCCAGCTATCAAAACCATATGTCCGACCAGACTTCGGCGCGCCAATTATTGCAAAACCGGCAATTCAATCGGCAGAATTATTGCAATTGTTCACCGCTGACGCCTGAGCCACTATCCCTTCATAGACAGATGCCTGCCGGTCCCGACGTAACCATGAGGATGTATCCATGACCTTTCCATCAGCTGGATTGAAATTCGCCGTCGCCATTGCGGTCGCTACGATCATGGCCTCTTCTGCTACAGCCGCCGGGGCTGCCGGCAAGAACATGGCGGTTGGCGCGCAATACGACACCACTCATATCTATGTTCCGGTGACCGACGTCGATGCCTTTGCGGCGAGTTTCGTCGCCACATTCGGCGGTGCATCGACCAAGCAGATGGTCGCCACGGTGACGCCGACACCGAGCAGCACGACCTCGCAACTGATCCAAACGCCCGCTGGCACGGTCTCGCTGTTCGGCTTCAAGACGCCGATCCCCTATCCCTTCGGCAGGGAACGGACAGGATATCTCGTGACGGACATGGACCGGGCGATCCGCGATGCTCGAAATGCCGGAGCCTCAGTCATCGTCGATGCCTTCGCTGATCCGATCGGGCGCGACGCCGTCATCCAATGGCCAGGCGGCGTCAACATGCAGCTCTACTGGCACACCAAGGCGCCGGATTATCCGAAGTTCGATACGGTCCCTGAAAACAGGATATATGTTTCAAAGGATTCCGTCGGCGCCTTCATTCATGATTTTCTGACCTTCTCAAAGGGCAAGATCGTCTCCGACGACAGAAGGGCGCCCGGCGTCGAGATCGGTCGCCCGAGCGACACCTACCGGCGCGTCCGTATCACCTCCGACTTCGGCAACATGTCGGTCCTCGTGACCGATGGCCACCTTCCTTACCCTTATGGCTATGAGACCACCGGTTATGCGGTGAAGGATCTCAATGCAACCGTCGCAAAGGCCACCGCTTCCGGCGCGACAGTGCTGGTTCAGCCCTACAAGTCGGAGAAGCGTCAGGCAGCCATCGTTCAGTTCCCCGGCGGATACATCGCCGAGATCCACGCACCACTTGTCTCAGAGTGACCACCGCTTGGAGAGCCTGCCATGATGACGCAGAATATCTCACACCCCTCGCCGCAAGGCGTCTTGCGGGCGCCAGGACTTTGCCTTCGCCTTGCAGCGCTTCGTTTCATCGCGCGACGAACCGAATGTCAGGCAGTCCTTCAACGTCTGGGCCGATTGCGGCTGTTGAGGCGCGCGGACTACGCCTTCAATGCAAACCTGACGGGCGCCCTAGCGGCCGTTCACTACCACCTTGGCGAAACGAATCCGCCGGGCCGGCGGCCACAATAGCAACGATCGCGGCGCCGAGTTGAAATTTTCTGGTAACGGGACGGCAAGGAAAAGCACACATGAAAAAAATCTCTCTCGCAACAGTTTTGAGCTTCGATGCCGGATACGTCGACACAGCAGGCTTTCTGGCGCTTCAGGGGCTGTTTACGGCGCATGTGACAGGAAATTTCGTGACATTCGGCGCAGCCGTTGTGCTCGGCACGTCCGGGATCATCGCCAAGCTTCTCGCTCTCCCGGTCTTCTGCGCCGTTATTCTCGTAACCAGACTGGCGAGCTTCTGGCTCGCCGGGCGCAAATACCCGGTTTTGAGCACGATGATGAGGGTGAAGCTCCTGTTGCTGATCGTAGCGGCAACCCTTGCGGTTTCCTATGGTCCTTTCCCGAAGGGGGACGGATGGCCGGCAATCTTGACCGGCATGGTGCTCGTGGCCGCGATGGCGATCCAGAATGCCGCACACAAGATCCATCTCGCGAAGGCACCACCGACGACGATGATGACCGGCAACACCACTCAGATCATGATCGATCTGGCCGATGTCATTCGCGGCGAAAACCTGGAAGCGAAAAATACCGCCAAGAAACGGATGATCAAGATGCTGACCAGTGTCTGCGCATTCGCCATCGGCTGCGGTGCAGCCGCCACGGCCTTCCTTTGGCTTGGCATCTGGTGCCTCGCGATCCCGCCGCTGCTCGGTCTCCTGGCCCTGATGGCCGAGGTCGAGACACCGGAAGGCGACGCAAAATAACTGCTCAACCGCGATCTGCGGTCAACACTTTCACCCCCACCTCAATCAAGGAGACAAGAGAATGGGCTACATCACCACCAAGGACGGCGTCGAGATCTTTTATAAGGATTGGGGGCGCAAGGATGCCCAGCCGATCGTCTTCCACCATGGCTGGCCGCTCTCGTCGGACGATTGGGACGCACAGATGCTGTTCTTCCTGTCGAAGGGTTATCGCGTCGTCGCCCACGACCGTCGTGGTCACGGCCGCTCGGCACAGGTTTCCGACGGACACGACATGGACCACTATGCCGCCGACGCCTTCGCTGTCGTCGAAGCGCTCGATCTGAAGAATGCCGTCCATATCGGCCATTCGACCGGCGGGGGAGAAGTCGCCCGCTACGTTGCAAAATACGGCCAGCCAGCCGGGCGCGTTGCCAAGGCCGTTCTGGTTTCCGCCGTTCCGCCGCTGATGCTGAAGACCGAGACAAATCCGGGCGGCTTGCCGATGGAAGTCTTCGACGGCATCCGCAAGGGCGTCGCCGAAAACCGCGCGCAGCTGTTCATCGACTTCCCCACCGGTCCGTTCTATGGCTTCAACCGGTCCGACGCGAAGGTCTACCCGGGCGTCATCCAGAATTGGTGGCGGCAGGGCATGATGGGCAGCGCCAAGGCCCATTACGATGGGATCAAGGCCTTCTCCGAAACCGACCAGACGCAAGACCTGAAGGCGATCACCGTTCCGACCCTCGTCATGCATGGCGACGACGACCAGGTCGTGCCGATCGACAATGCCGGCCGGTTGTCCGCAACGCTGGTGCAGAATGGCACTTTGAAAGTCTACAAGGGCTATCCGCACGGCATGCTGACCACCCATGCCGATGTCCTGAACGCCGATCTCTTGGCGTTCGTCGAAGCCTGATTGGTCCGTCCGGGTGCGGCTTTAGTGCCGCATCCGGACCGCACACAACGCGTCTGAAGCTGTTTTCACCAAGGCGTTATCGGCGCCTTTCCTTGAAATAGAGATCAGGGAAAAGATCGCGGTGCAGCGCCGCTCCAGCTTCAACTCTCCTAGTGCCGATTGCGTGAGCGCCACTCCGCCGGAGCCACTCCCACAGTCTTCGAGAAGGTGTCGATGAATGTGTCCTCATCAGCAAAACCGCACGTCGCAGCCACCTGCGCGATAGGATCACCGGTTCTGCTCAGCTGTGCTTGGGCCCTGGTCATCCGGTACGCCGACATCCATTCGGCGACAGACTGCCCGGTTGTATTCAAGAAGCCTGAACGCAGCTCATCCACTGAAAAACCGGTGGCGTCGGCAATCTGATCGACGGTCATGTTCGCCGACAGGTTTGCGGCCATGTACGTCTTGATGCGCTTTTCCTGCATGGGAGACAACCGACCGCTGGCCGACAGCCGCTGTGCGGGTGAGCGTCCGTAACGATGCGCGAGATGGGCGTTTAACGCCAGCCCTATATGGGGAAGCAGCTGATCCCTGACTTCGTCCGGCATGTCGAACATCGGCATCAGTGCTCCACCAATATTGCGGATCACCTGATCGTCAATGCCTCGGCAGGTCGCAAGGTCATCGACGCGCGGTTCGCCTGCCTCCTCGGCGAGTTCGGCAAAGTGCGAGTTCGGGATATGAAAGGCAAGTGCTTCGAAATGGCCGCGAATCGAGATTGCGGCGCCGTGCATCAGACTGATGAGACAGACAGAACCTTTGGGATAGGTCTTCAAGGGTGCGACGGTCTGGTCCGGACGGATGTCGCGATGATCGACATCGACGAGATAGAGCATGAGCAGGAAGGCATCATCGGCCGGGAGGAAGACCGGATGCTCCGCATCTCCATAAACGTGGTCAAGATGAACGACAGAGAGCTTCGCCTCGCGAAGAGGCCTGATGACCAAGGCCCTCGCTGCACCGATGCCAAAACATGTTGCAATCCTGTCGCTGACCGCCAACGCTTCACTCAAATGTGTCTCGATCCTCCGGGCTGGGAACGGTATAGCCCGACCGTTGCGATGCAACGATTTGAGAGTTCCTATACATCTTCGAAGCATCTATCTTGCACAAAAGCATCCTCGTCGACGAGATTCGGCGAATTTCCAGAGGGCTGCGCTGAAGGGCTGAGCCGCGAGATTGGTCTTCCAAAAACGAAAGCTGGGCGTCTTGGTTCCTATGTCCGACAGTCACGTGAAATCACTCGGCGCAACGGCAACCGACACCTTCGGATGTCCTCTAAAACAGTTGTCGATCAACCAGGCACTGGCAGGTTCCGATATTGCGGTCTTTCGCAAGGGAACGAGCGTCGTGCGGCTTGATCAGGTCATGACATCGGCTAGCGACCGAGGGTTCGTTGTCGGCGTCTCTGCGATCGGCGGTCACACGCGGCGCATCCATCACCAACATCATGTGACGACCCACGACTTTGCGGAGAACTCGATCTACATTCGCGATCTGTCCGAGGCCTACAAAGCAGATCTCAGCGGTTCTTTCGATTTTCTCCTGTTCGAAATCTCGCCTGCGGCTCTCACCAGGATTGCCGATGGTGCGGAACTTTCCGGCATCACCTCGCTTGCAGCCGAAACCGCCTCGAAAGACATCGTGCTTGCCAACCTCGCTCGGGCGCTGATTCCGGCGCTCGAAAAACCGGAGGAGGCAAGCGCGCTGTTCATCGACCAGATGACCACAGCCATCGGGACCTACCTGGTTCAACGCTATGGCGGCCGGTCCGTTGCAACCCCCAACAGGTCACGAAGCCTGTCGCGCTCGCACGAGCATCTGGCGAAAGGTCTGCTTCTCGAAAACCTTGAAGGCGACATCTCGATCGAGCAAGTGGCGCAGGCCTGCAATCTGTCTCGCGGCTATTTCATTCGCGCCTTTCGCGAGACGACGGGCATGACGCCTTATCAATGGCTTCTCAGCCAACGAATAGATCGAGCCCGCACCCTGCTGCGCACCTCGAACGCGCCGCTCGCCGAAGTCGCCATCGCCTGCGGCTTCGCCGATCAAAGTCATTTCACAAGGGTTTTCGCAAGTGTCGTTGGCGCAACGCCTGGCAATTGGCGGCGTAACGTGTAGTCCATGTGAAACCGACCCGTCCGCCCCGGGGATTACAGCTATCCGGCCAGAGCAGAAGCCAGGACAATCCAGCTTGCGCCCTGTTCGGTCCGCCAAGTCACAAACAAAATCCTTGCTTAGATCCTCACTTGGTCGGGGCATTGGTGCTTGCAGGCCGGGCCGCGGGTCACCCACCGGGGTGTGACGATGCAAACCGCCTCGGATATTTGCCTGTTGCGAGACCGCTCGCCAGTCCATAGGTTCCGTGATCGAGCCTCAATAGGAGCAGCAGATGCAGATCGACCTCACAGGCAAGACCGCTCTAGTTACCGGATCCACCGAAGGCATTGGCTACGCGATCGTCCGCCAGCTCGCGAGGGCGGGCGCGGACGTGGTAGTCAACGGCCGGTCCGAAGAAAAGACTGCCAAGGCAGCCGACCGCCTGAAAGGCGAAGGTGCCAGGGGAGGCGTAGCCGCCGTGGCAGCCAATCTCGCAACCGCTGAAGGATGTGACGCTCTCGTCGCCAAAGTTCCTCATGTAGACATCCTCATCAACAACGCGGGCATCTTTCAGCCCCTCGACTTCTTCGAGGCGGACGACGAAGTGTGGGACCGCCACTGGCAGGTGAACGTCATGTCCGCCGTCAGGCTTTCGCGCGCATATCTTCCCGGCATGCAGAAACTCGACTGGGGCCGCGTTATCTTCATCGCGTCGGAATCCGGCTTCAACATTCCGGTCGAGATGATCCACTACGGCGTCAGCAAGACGGCAGACATCGCGGTTGCCCGCGGCCTTGCCAAGCGCATGGCTGGCACGGGCGTCACGGTGAACTCCGTCCTCCCCGGCCCCACGCTGTCCGAAGGTGTCGAGGCGATGCTCGCCGATGAGCGGGCGAAGACGGGAAAGCCGATCGAGGAGGTCGCGGCGGACTTCGTCAAGAAGCACCGCAGCGGTTCGATCATCCAACGAGCTGCGAGCGTCGAGGAAGTCGCCAATCTCGTCACCTATCTGGCCTCACCTTTGGCATCCGCAACGACCGGCGCTTCGATGCGTGTGGACGGAGGACTGATCGACACGCTCTGACGTGACCCCTCGCCCTGCTCGTCTTCATCCCGCGCCGCCATTCTGTCGTCTCTTCCACGACGGCGGCGACCGGGTCCCGGATGGGCGTCGATGATCAACCCTCGATAATTTCGGCCGCCCTCCGGGCGTAAAGATGCCTCGCCGAGCTACTACCCCGTCAGGGAGACGCTTGAAGAGGCTGTGTCACTGCTTACCGCCAGTTGATCAGGCGCTTGCCAACGTAGACGATTTGGCGGAAAGTCCTCGACGTGGCCCTTGTGGTCTAAGCAGCCTGCCATGATCGGAGAACGCCGTGCCTCTCAGAAACATTTTGGCCGCAGCAGCAATCATGTTCCTGACACTATCAGGATGCGCAACCAGTGGATCGTACAACACAACCTACGCACAACCGCAGGGGATTGGCCCAGTTCGCGGCACTATGGGCGGTTACTAGCCCATCGAGGGCGTTTCGACCGCTTTAGGCTCCAGACTCAATCATGCCCACCAAATGACAAGAGCAGCGATGTAGCAAGTTGCCTCGAAGTTGATCATAAGCTTGTCGTATCGTGTTGCGATGCGCCTCCAATCCTTCAGGCGGCAGAAGGTGCGTTCAATAATATTCCTGCGC